>JAITBX010000105.1 GCA_031283405.1 Burkholderiales bacterium
GCTTCATCTCAAAGAGACCGAGTTCCGTTTCAATCACAGGCATCACAATCTCTACAAGATGCTGCTACACTTACTCAGTTCAAACCCTCTTTAAGGCGTTTGCTTCCTAAGCCCCTTTCACTAAAAAAAGGGCGACCATCGGTCGCCCTTCTTCTGATACCTGCTTTTGTACGCACGGGCGAACGCAGTTCGCCCCTACAACCTGATCCCTGATCCCTGATGATAACTACGCCGCTTCACCTTCTGCTGCGTCTTGCGTTTGCGGCCGGTCAACGAGTTCGACCAGCGCCATCGGCGCGGCGTCGCCCACGCGAAAACCGAATTTCAGGATTCGCAGATAGCCGCCCGGGCGCGATTGGTAACGCGGCCCCAGTTCGTTAAAGAGTTTGGTGACCATCTCGCGGTCGCGCAAGCGAGCAAACGCCAAGCGGCGATTCGCCAGCGTCGGCTCTTTGCCGAGGGTGATGAGCCGCTCGGCAACGCGACGCAGTTCCTTGGCTTTGGGCAAGGTCGTCCGAATCGCTTCGTGCAGGAAGAGCGAGTTGGTCATGTTGCGCAGCATCGCCAAGCGATGCGCGCTGGTGCGGTTCAGTTTTCGCAGGCCGTGACGATGGCGCATGATCTGTTTCCTTTTTTGTTTGTCTGGTTACGGGCGGCTCAAACCGGCGGGCGGCCAGTTGTCCAGCTTCATTCCCAGCGAAAGTCCGCGCGTAGCGAGAACTTCCTTGATTTCGTTGAGCGACTTGCGTCCCAGATTCGGCGTCTTGAGAAGCTCGGTTTCGGTACGCTGAATCAGGTCGCCGATGTAGTTGATGTTTTCGGCCTTGAGGCAGTTGGCCGAACGCACGGTGAGTTCGAGATCATCGACCGGCAGACACAGCACCGGATCGACCTGCGGCATGCCGTACTCGTCGATCGGTTTGTCGCTTCCGCTCAGTTCGGCAAACGCCGACAGTTGATCGACCAGCACGCAGGCGGCTTCGCGCACGGCTTGCTCCGGCTCGATCACGCCGTTGGTTTCGATTTCGAGAATCAGCTTATCGAGGTCGGTGCGTTGTTCGACGCGGGCGCTCTCGACGGCGTAGCTGACGCGACGCACCGGCGAGAACGACGCATCGAGCAGGATGTTGCCGATGGTGCGACCGCTCTCTGCTTTTTCGCGAGCGATGACCGGCTGGTAGCCGCGTCCTCTATCGACGCGAATGTCCATCTCGATCTTGCCGCCCTGCGTCAGATGCGCAATCACGTGCTCGGGATTGATAATCTCGACATCGTGCGGCAACTCGATGTCGCCCGCTGTCACTGCGCCTTCGCCTTCTTTGGCGAGGCGCAAGGTGACGCTGCTGCGTCCTTGCAGTTTGAAGGCGACGCCTTTGAGGTTGAGCAGAATATCGACCACATCTTCCTGTACGCCGTCAAGCGCGGAATACTCGTGCAGCACGCCTTCGATTTTGACTTCGGTCGGCGCAAATCCCGGCATCGAAGACAAAAGAACGCGGCGCAACGCATTTCCCAGAGTGTGGCCGTACCCGCGCTCGAACGGCTCCATCACCACACGCGCGTGAAAGGGCGACATATTCTGTACGTCGATGATGCGTGGTTTTAACAAAGCATTGCTCAGCATGGGGATACCTTTATACAAAACGGTAAGGCAAAAGAGCCGATTACTTCGAATAAAGCTCGACGATCAGATTTTCATTGATGTCTTGACCAAATTCGGAGCGATCCGGCGCGCTCTTGAAGAGACCCGTCATCTTGCTGACGTCAACTTCGACCCATGATGGGAATCCCATTTTCTCAGCGAGCTGCAAGCCGTCCTTGATTCGCAGTTGCGATTTGCCTTTGTCCGTCACCGCGATGACGTCGCCTGCTTTGAGGCGAGCCGAAGGCACGTTCAAGCGTTTGCCGTTGACCAGTATCGTGCCGTGCGTCACCAGTTGACGCGCTTCGGCACGGGTAGAACCGAACCCCATGCGATAGACGACGTTGTCCAGGCGGGATTCGAGCAGTTTCAAAAGATTTTCGCCGGTCGAGCCTTGACGACGCGCCGCTTCGGCAAAACATAACCGGAATTGACGTTCAAGCAGGCCGTAGATGCGGCGTACTTTCTGTTTTTCGCGCAACTGGGTGCCGTAGTCGGAAGTACGCGCGCCAGATTTCTGGCCGTGCTGTCCGGGTTTGACTTCCAGTTTGCACTTGGAGTCGAGCGAGCGACGCGCGCTTTTCAGGAAAAGGTCGGTGCCTTCCCGTCGCGCCAGCTTACATTTGGGTCCGAGGTAACGAGCCACTTGCTATCCTATGCAAAAATAAAAATGGAAAATATCCGTCGCATCAAACGCGACGGCGCTTGGGAGGACGGCAGCCGTTATGCGGTATCGGCGTCACGTCCGAAATCGAAGTTACTTTCAAGCCGAGCGCGTTCAAGGCGCGCACCGACGATTCGCGGCCGGGGCCGGGGCCTTTGATCCGCACTTCGAGATTTTTCACGCCGCATTCCTGCGCCGAACGACCGGCGGCTTCTGCCGCGACCTGCGCCGCAAACGGCGTCGATTTACGCGATCCCTTGAATCCCGCGCCGCCGGAAGTTGCCCACGACAAGGTGTTGCCCTGACGGTCGGTGATGGTGATGATCGTGTTGTTGAACGAAGCGTGAACGTGCACGATCCCTTCAGAAATGTTCTTCTTGACTTTCTTGCGGGTGCGCGTTGTGTTCTTTGAGGGTTGTGCCATCAGTGATTCCTCTCTATCGAATTACTTTTTACCGGCAACGGTGCGGCCTTTTTTCGGCCCCTTGCGCGTGCGCGCATTGGTGCGTGTCCGCTGACCGCGCACCGGCAATCCGCGGCGATGACGAACGCCGCGATAACAGCCGAGGTCCATCAGCCGCTTGATGCTCATCGTGACTTCACGACGCAAATCGCCTTCTACCGCAAACTGGGTAATCAGTTCGCGCAGTTTGTCCATCTCGGCATCGCCCAGATCCTTGATCTTGGTCGCGCCGCTGATTCCCGCCGCCGCACAAATATCTTTGGCGCGCGAACGGCCAATACCGTAAATCGCGGTCAAGGCGATTTCCGCGTGTTGGTGGTTGGGGATGTTTACGCCTGCTATACGGGCCATCTTTTTACCCTATCCGATCGAAATTTATTAACCTTGCCGCTGCTTGTGGCGCGGGTCTTCACAAATCACGCGCACAACGCGATTGCGCCGAATGATCTTGCACTTTCGGCAAATTCTTTTGACTGATGCTACGACTTTCATTTTGGCTCTCTCACATTTTCGTTATCCGCCGCTTCCGGCGGGTTGCCTAGCACGATTTCACTTGGTGCGGAAGGTAATCCGCGCTCGCGTCAAATCGTACGGCGTCATGTCCACGGTCACCTTGTCGCCGGGAAGAATACGAATGTAGTGCATCCTCATCTTGCCGGAGATATGGGCCAGTACCACATGGCCATTTTCCAACTTCACCCGAAACGTCGCGTTCGGCAACATTTCGATCACCTCACCCTGCATCTGGATGGTGTCTTCTTTGGCCATCAGCGCAAAGCTCCGCCTTTGAAGTTGGCTTTCTTCAATAAGCTCTCATACTGCTGCGACATCAGGTACGCCTGCACCTGCGTCATGAAATCCATCGTCACCACCACCACGATCAACAGCGAAGTGCCGCCGAAATAAAACGGCACATTTTTCCAGGCGATCAGGAAGTTCGGAATGAAGCAAACGACCACCAGATAAATCGCTCCCAGCAAGGTCAGCCGCATCATGATCTTTTCGAGATACTTGGCGGTGTGCTCGCCCGGGCGATAGCCCGGAATCAGCGCGCCGCTCTTCTTCAAATTATCTGCCGTGTCTTTCGGGTTGTATTGCAACGCCGTATAGAAAAAGCAGAAGAAGACGATCGCCGCCGCGTACAAAATTTCATGCAAGGGCTGTCCCATCGACAGCATCGCCGACATGTCTTTCAGAAAATAGGCAAAGCGTGAATCACTGTTGCCCGCCATCTGCGCCAGCGTCGCCGGAAACATGATGATCGACGACGCGAAGATCGCCGGAATCACGCCCGACATGTTGAGCTTGAACGGCAAGTACGAACTTTGCGCCGGCGCGATCCGGTTGCCGATCTGGCGCTTGGCGTACTGCACCAGCACTTTCCTTTGCGCCCGCTCGAAGAACACCACCACGCCGGTCACCAGCACCACCAGCACCGCCACGCCCAGCGCCAACGGAATCGAGTACGCACCGGTGTTGACGTTCTCCAGCGTTCGCCCGATCGCGTCCGGCAAGCCGGCGACGATACCTGCAAAGATGATGAGCGAAATGCCGTTGCCCAAACCGCGCTCGGTGATTTGTTCGCCGAGCCACATCAAAAACATCGTGCCGGTCACCAATGTGATGGCGCACATGATCCGGAAGCCGCCGCCGGGCGATACAACCAATCCTTGCTGCATTCCTTCAAAAGCGATGGCCACGCCCATTCCCTGAACAAACGCCAGCACAACGGTCAAGTAACGGGTGTACTGAGTGATCTTGCGCCGACCGGCCTCGCCCTCTTTCTTGAGCGCTTCAAGCGGCGGCCACATCGCCGCCAGCAACTGCATGATGATCGACGCCGTGATGTAAGGCATCACCCCCAGCGTCAAAATCGAGAAGCGCCGCATCGCGCCTCCCGAAAAGAGGTTCATCATTCCCAACAAACCGCCTTCGCTGCCTTTGAACAAATCTTCGAGCAGCGCCGCGTTCACGCCGGGCACCGGAACGTGCGTTCCGATCCGAAACACGATCATCGCGCCCAGCAAAAACCACAGACGCTTTGCCAAGTCGCCGTATTTGTTACCGCTTTTTGCAGCCGGATTGAGCGTAGCCAAGAAAACTCCTGAACCGGTTTACTGTGCGCTTTGCACGTTATTTCTTCTTCGCCTTTTTCGGCGAAATTGCTTCTGTCGGCGCCTCGATCAGCGTCACGCTGCCGCCCGCCGCTTCAATCGCCGCCTTCGCGCCCTTCGTCACCAAAACGCCCGACAGCTTGATCGCTTTGTCGATCGTTCCGGTTTTGATGACTTTGGCCACTTTCGCCGTCGAGGTCAGCAAACCCGCCGATTTCAGCGTCAGAAAATCAATCTCTTCGACCGGCAAACACGCCAAATCGTTCAAGCGAACTTCACCGACATCGCCACGGCTCAACGATACGAAACCGCGCTTGGGAAGGCGGCGCTGCAACGGCATTTGCCCGCCTTCAAAACCGACTTTGTGGAAACCGCCCGAGCGCGATTT
>JAITBX010000191.1 GCA_031283405.1 Burkholderiales bacterium
TGTTTCCTATATCCTATTCCGCCGACCACAGCGCCGCCGAGCGCCAACACCATCAACGCCAGCATCAGCAACGCCTTCGGGTCGAGCGCCGGAACGGAGCCCACTCTGGCGCCGGACGGGGACGCATTGAGGAAATGCATCACCGTGGCTCCGTCGCCGTTGCCTCTATCCGTATAAGCCACATAGGGCGTGCCGTCGGGCGCGATGGCGAGCGAAGTGTAATTGGCCATGTCCGCCGAGAACCCGGCGCTGCCGACGGCTTGCCAACTGTTGCTGCCGCTGTCGAAACGCATCACCGTGGCTTTGTCGCTGTTGCCGTCGTCCTCATAAGCCACATAGAGCGTGCCGTCGGGCGCGATGGTGAGCGAAGTGTAGTCGGCACTGTCCGCCGAGAACCCGGCGCTGCCTATCGGTGCCCAAGCGGCGCGGGCGCCGGCAGGCAGCATCAGAAGGCACAACAGCGCCGAGAAAAGCGCGAAAAGAAAAAACCGGGGAAACTGCTTAAGAAGGGAAAGTTTGGGGGAAGGGCGGTTAAAAAAAGAACCCCCAGGGGAGCATTCAGGTGCAATGCTTACAGCATATGTGGGGTAAAATATTACATACAGATATAGACATGTTATTTGCTTTCAGGGAATAAGATAAATAACGGGATAAATAACGGTTAAAAGGGTCTTTCTGAGCCAGGCCGAACAGCGCCCGATTTTTCAACAACGCAAGCGCCAAAACGAATCCATGATGAAAACCGGATGGGTTTCTGTTGAATGAGAAAAACAAGTCGCCGAAACAACGCGGCATCCGGATCGAATTGTGCCATAAGGCGTATTGAGTTTTACAATCGGAGACATGAAAAAGAAGTATTTGCGGGCTAGATTGTTGCCGGAATGCGACAGTGGGGTAGGCTGGGTAGAGCGAAGCGAAACCCAGCGTTTGGAAACATCGACTCGCATTGTGGTTCGCAAGCTCACCACAACCCGCCCCTCCCCCGCTCCCAGCCTTCGCGGGGACAGGCTCTGTGCTCGTCCGTCGAAGGTATCAGGCATCGGAGATGCAGGGGCACGGTACGCCGTGCCCCTGCAGTTTATGTGTTGTACAGACTCGACACATCGATGTAGGGGAGACAGGAATCAGATGTAGAGAAGGTCGCCCTGCGCGAAGTTGAAAGAAGTTGCAAATACCAGAATAATACGCACTCTCCGTGCGCCTCTTTCCCTCAGCCCTTAACCGCCGTCGCTCATGTTTGTCCACCCTTTACGATTCTTTTACCTTTCGCGTTTTTTTCTTTCGGCGTTTCTTTCTGTTGCCTGTCTGTTGCCGCTGCCGCTGATGGCGGCAAAGAGCACAGCCGCGCCCGCCGAGGGTTACAGTCAACGCGCCGACGTGCGCGCTTGGGCTTCCGAGTTTGCCGCCAAAGAAGGCATCGACGCCGACTTTTTGCTTGATGCTCTGAAAAGCGTCGAAGCCAAACCTCGCATTCTCGAACTGATGGATGCGCCGATCAAAGTGCCGCCGTTGTGGTTTGAATACGCGCCGCGTTTTCTCAACGAAGGGCGCATCAGCGCCGGCGTCGATTTTTTATCCGACAACAAAATTTCACTGGCGCGCGCAGAGGCGTACTTCGGCGTGCCGCCCGAAATCGTTACCGCCGTTATCGGCGTCGAAACGTATTACGGCCGTCAGGTCGGCAAGAATTGCGTGCTCAATGCGCTCACTACGCTGGCGTTCGATTATCCGCGCCGTGCCGATTATTTTCGCGGTGAACTCGAAGCGTTTTTTTTGTTGACGCTCGATAACAACTTCGCGCCGACCACGCTGAAAGGTTCTTACGCCGGCGCGATGGGTATCAGCCAATTCATGCCGCGAAGTTACCGCCACTACGCGGTCGATTTCGATTTCGACGGCCGCGTCGATCTCTGGCAAGCGCCCGACGCTATCGGCAGCGTTGCTTTTTATCTGCAAGAACATGGCTGGCAATCCGACGCGTCGATTTTGACGCCGCTGCAATTGTCAACGGAAACGGCAACAGCGCTGACGCCGCTTCTCGACAGAGGATTGAGTGAACCGCAGCCGATGAGGGAATGGCGCGCGCTGGGCGTCACGCTTGCCGACGACAATACTCTTATCGACGACAACGACGCCGTCAGCTTGCTGATGCTCGACACCTCTGCGGGTGCTGAGTATTTTCTCGCGCACGATAATTTTCGCGTGATCCTGCGCTACAACAAGAGCCGGCTTTACGCTACCGCTGTGACTTTTTTGGCGGAAGAAATAAAAGAACGGACGAATAAAGTGCAACCGTAGGGGCGGACTGTGCGCAGCCTTTTTCGTTTCGACGCTGCAATTTGTTTTATTCCCGTCATTCTGCGCGAAGTCGCAGAATGACGAAAGCAGGCGGCAGAATGCCGCCCCTACGGTCTGATGTCATTCCCCTCTCGCAAGAAGTAAAAGGGCGGGGTTGAACCCCGCCCTTTCATTGATGTTGCTGCGCTTTGGCTTGGCGTTATCGTCCGCCTCGACCTCCGCCGCCGCCTCCTCCGTGGCCACCACCACCACCGCCGCCACCGCCACCGCCATCACCCACCGACTGTCCGGCGGATGAACGAGCGCCACCGCCACTGCTTAACGACGGCCCGCCGCTTGGACGGCCGCTTGGCGCAGCGCCGGAAGATGCGTTACCCGGCGTCAGAGGCCGCGCAACGCCGCTGTTACCCGAGGTGTTGCCGCCAGACGGGGGACGGGCAACGGCAGGAGGACGAGTATTGTTGGTTCCTTGCGGCCTGTTCACATTCGGCGATCCTCCCGCATTCGGCGGCCTGCTCGCATTCGGTGGTTTCCCCGGTCGGCTTGGTCCCGCCGGCGCGCGCGCGGAATTGCCCGAACCCGGCGCATAAGAAGGACGCCTCGGAGCCGGCGGGCGCACGGAGTGCGAGGGATATGGCCGCCGCCAGGAGTTGCGCGGCCCCATCATTGGCGGCGGTCTGCGGTAATAGGAACTGTAGATCGGCGCGTTGATCGTCAGCATGCCGAAGCCCCAGTTGAAGCCGCCCCACAACGCTATTGACGGATAAAAGCCCGCGCCCCAATAAAATCCGGCGCTGAAACCCACACCCGCAGGCGGCCCCCAATAGACCGGGCGCGACGGCCACCCCCAGATTCCATAGACGACCATCGGATCATAGACCGGCACATAGATCACCTGCGGCGACGCCGGCACAATCGTGATGTAGGATTGGTTTGCCGCGTTTGTTTCAAAGTTCACCGTCTGCTTGTCGTTGCTCAGCAGCGAACCGGCAGCGTAAGCTTTTTGCCGCAGCGCCTGCACACTCTCCATCACCCGCGGCTGGTCGGCAATGACGATTTGACCGAGGTCTTGCATCCAGCGCGGCTCGTCGTTCATGTACTGCAACACCTGCGGCACCGTCGCCAGCGATTTGACGCTCGGATCCCAATCGAACTGATCCAGCGCATCCTGCAACGCCTGTCCGTTCAAACCGGGATTGTCGCGTTGCCAGCGCGCCGCTTCGATCACGTCCATCGGATACGTCGCCGCCATCAGCACTTGCGCCAGCAGCGCGTCGGGATACAACGCGATCGGCGCCAGCAAGCCGTCGAGCATTTCCTGCGAAATTTCTGCGGCCTGCTGCGCTTCCGGCGCGCCTGCTACGTTATAGCTGTTCTGCGCCCAAACCGGCGCCGCCGCCAGCATGCAGCCTGCCGTCGCCACGATCAACGCGCCTCGGCATCCGGCTGATAGTTGTGATAAAAAATGCAATTTCATGATGTTCTCCCACTTGTGCCATTCAACATGTAGCCATGATATACAGAATCCACGCTATCAGATTAAAGCGAAAGTACAGATGTGTCACGCTGGCTAACGGTCGTTTACCGAGTCTTTACACAACACGATAAAGAAGCAACAGTTTTGTCGGAGAAGGAACACAGATCGGCGACAATGCACTCAGGACAACGCGGCTTGCGCGCCGTGCAAACATAGCGCCCGTGCAGAATCAGCCAATGATGCGCATGCTGACGAAACATCGGCGGCACACTCTTCAACAGCGCTTGCTCGACCTCCAACACGTTTTTGCCCGCCGCCAAACCCGTTCGGTTGGCAACGCGGAAAATGTGCGTATCGACCGCGATGGTCGGCTGGCCGAAAGCGACGTTCAAAACGACATTGGCCGTTTTGCGGCCGACGCCCGGCAACTTCTCCAGCGCTTCACGCGACGACGGCACTTTGCCGCCATGTTCGCGCAACAACTGCTCGCACAAACCGATGATGTGCCGCGCCTTGCTGCGAAACAAACCGATCGTTTGAATGTACGGAATCAATCCTTCTTCGCCGAGCGCCAGCATCTTCTCCGGCGTGTTCGCCGCTTTGAACAAAGAGGCCGTCGCCTTGTTGACGCTCTTGTCCGTCGCCTGCGCCGACAACACAACGGCGACCAGCAACTCGAACGGCGTGCGATAAACAAGCTCCGTTGACGGATTCGGATCCGCCGCCGCCAAGCGCTCGAAAAAACGGCGACGGCGGGCGAGCGACATCGTGGGTTGTTTTGTCGTAGGCTGCTTCGTTAATACTTCGTCAAGCCCCCGATAAGCCCCCGACCAGCCCCCTTTTGAAAGGGGGTGCCCCGAAGGGGCGGGGGGTTGCGGAGGGGTGGCCGCCGAAGGCAGGCGGGGATTTGTCTGCACGCTCCTCTTCGCAGAAGAAGAAACTTTTTTCGCCGCTGACTTTTTCGTTGCAAGTTTTTTCGTTGTCGCCATTATCCTTCATCCGAATTTTTTTGACGCTTCTCTTGATAGCGCGCCCGTCGCGCCCGCGCCGCCGTCAACGCATCGGCAATAACGCTCTTGCGTATTTCCGCGCACTCTTGTATTTCCAATGTTTCGATTGACGGTGCTTGCTCTGATGTTTGTTCCATACCCTGCCGCGCTGCCGCAGCGTCTGCCCATCGTCTCAAGCGCGCGCGATAACGGCATCGCGCTGACGCCCCACCAC
>JAITBX010000219.1 GCA_031283405.1 Burkholderiales bacterium
TTATTCAACGAACTGATTCCGGATTCCTGGAAACAAAAAACCAGTACTCAAAAAACCAAAGGCAAGCCCAGACAGGAGAGCAACATGAACACAAGTTTTGAATTGATTGAACCTGCCGAAAACGGCGCTGTGATCAAAGTGATCGGCGTCGGCGGTTGCGGCGGCAATGCGCTCGAACACATGATGGTGCGAGGGCTTTCCGGCGTGGAGTTCATTTGCGCGAATACCGACGCGCAGTCATTGAAGCGGTCGAGCGCGCCGATTCAGTTGCAACTGGGCTCGACCCAGACCCGCGGATTGGGAGCAGGCGCGCGCCCCGAAGTCGGTCGCAATGCAGCGTTGTCGGATCGTGATCGCCTCGTCGAGTTGATTCGCGGCGCCGACATGCTGTTCATCACGGCAGGCATGGGCGGCGGCACCGGCACCGGCGCGGCGCCGGTGATCGCCGAAATCGCCAAGGAAATGGATATTCTGACGGTCGCCGTTGTGACCAAACCGTTTTTATTTGAAGGCACGCAGTGCATGAAAGTGGCGCAGGCCGGGATCGAAGAATTGGCGAAGAAAGTCGATTCGCTGATTGTCGTCCCCAATGAAAAGCTGAGACAGGTGCTGGGCAAGGTAACATTCAAAGATGCCCGCGCGGCGGCCAACGATGTGCTCTACAACGCGGTATCCGGCATTGCCGAAGTCATTCATACCTCCGGGGATATTAATGTTGACTTCCAAGATGTGCGCACGGTGATGGGTGAAGTCGGAATGGCGATGATGGGTTCGGCCACGGCTCGCGGCGCCGATCGCGCTCGTAATGCGGCGGAGGCGGCGGTGAAAAGCCCGTTGCTCGAAGACGTGAATCTGAAGGGCGCGCACGGTGTGCTGGTCAACATCACGGCATCGTCTGATTTTGATCTGGATGAGCTCTATGAGACGATGGAAACCATCAGAGAGTTCACGGCTGAAGACGCGATGGTGTTGTTCGGTCAGGTGACTGACGAATCCATGGGTGACAATTTGCGGGTGACGATCATCGCCACAGGGCTCGATAGCGCCGCCAGACAGCGCCAGCCGAAACTCGAGGTAGTCGAAACGGTGTTAGAGCGTACCGGCACTGACGGCGGCCCGGCAAGCGATGCTATCGACTACGATCAGCCGACCGTGACGCGGCGGCGAGTCGGCGCGCCGGGAAGCAGCGCGGCGTCGTTCGACGCTTCGGACATTCCGGCGTTTTTGCGCAAGCAGGCCGATTGAGGAAGTTGGGCATGCCGGTAGCCAGATTGACGCTGGCAGGCATATCAAGGATACTTTGAACGATTCGCAGCGCTTACTTATCGCTCGATTTGTTCAGAGTATCCTAAATACAATAACGCCATGTATCTGCAACGCACATTGAAAACGGTGGTAACCACCACGGGCGCCGGCTTGCATACCGGCGCCCGTGTTGCATTGACTTTGCGGCCGGCGCCGGCTGACACAGGCATTATTTTTCATCGCGCCGATTTGCCGGGCAGCGCGCCGCTGCCGGCGCTGGCGCATCAAGTCGGCGACACCCGCTTATCGACCTTGTTAAAGGTTGACGATGTCAGCGTGTCAACGATCGAGCACCTGATGTCGGCGCTGGCCGGATTGGGCATCGACAATCTGCACGTCGATGTGGCGGGGCCGGAAATTCCGATCATGGACGGCAGCGCTGCGCCGTTCATTTTTCTGCTGCAATCGGTGGGCATCGAAGAACAAGCCGCGCCCAAGAAATTTTATAAGGTGATCGCGCCGATCGAGGTGTCGGACGGCGACAAGTGGGCGCGCTTCACGCCGCATGATGGTTTTCGGCTCGACTTCACGATCGACTTCGCGCATCCGGCTTTCGGTCAGAATAATCGGCGGGTCGTGCTCGATTTCGGCGAAGACGCCTACATCAAAGACATCGCGCGGGCGCGGACTTTCGGCTTCATGCAAGACGTGGAGACGATGCGCTCAATGGGGCTGGCGCTGGGCGGCAGTCTGCACAATGCGGTTGTGCTCGATGAAGTGAGTGTGTTGAACAGCGGCGGTTTGCGCTATGAAAACGAACCGGCCAAACACAAAGTGCTGGACGCCATCGGCGATTTGTATTTGCTCGGGCATCCGGTGATCGGCCAATACACGGCGTACAAATCCGGTCACGCTTTGAATAACGCGCTGGCGCGGACATTGATCGAACGCGAAGACGCGCGCGAAATCGTCAGCTTTCGCGCCGAAGAAGATGTGCCGTCGGCTTTCCGGTACTGGCGGTTACGGCATGCCTGATGTGTGCTTGATGCGCGTCTGATCGAATCAACGAACGGTTCAGGAGACGGAAATGGTTTTAGTGCGGTTGCTGCTGTTTTTCGGTCTGGCGGCCATTCTGGTTTCGTTTGCCGTTTTCCTCATCATCAAAGACCGCCGCTATCTGCGCTTCATCGTCAAGGTGCTCATCTTTGCTGCTGTGTTTTTCCTCGGCGTGATGGTGTTCTACGCCTTTGAGCGGCTTGTTTTGATTGTTTGACACGAGTCCAAACGCCGCCGGTTGGGATGAAGCGTAACGCAATCCCAGCATTGCAATCAAGCGAAACGAAGATGCTGACAGATTGAGAGGAGCAGATTCTTGATTTCTCGGCAGAAGAAAAGGCGTAATATATTTTGATACGATCATTGACGGGGACACAGCGGATGACGCCCTTCGGGTTTATCCGCCCTATGCTTGCTGTGGGCTCCGAGCTCCGAGCAAACGTGGTGGTTGTTTAGTTGAGACGAGGAGCCGCGACAAGAGGACGCCATGAAATTGCTGCAACGGTCTGCGCTTTTCAACATTGATCACTGCCCCTTGATCGAGCGGGACAGCGCGCTTTATCGGCAGGTGGGGCTGCTAGACGGGTTGGGTCTTACTCTGTCTCTGTGTTTCATGGGTGTGCTGATGTTAGCGCTGGGAGCGCTCATGGGCAAAAAAGATTTGAGCGGCTCGTTTTTCCTGTTGGGGATGTGGGGCGCGGCGCTGATCGGGATTCTGGTCTGGCGCCTTTGGACAGCATGGCGTTACGGCACGTTTGATCATCTTTTGGCGCGTGTCGATTCGGAAAGCGTCATGCTGGTGCTGCCGGGCTACATCTGGCCGCGCCGAATTGAAGTGCCGTTGCCAACGCTGCGGATTATGAAGGTAACGTCGTGGGCGGTTGGCTTTCAGCGTCTCAATGGCGAGATCAAATACGTTCGACCGATCTACAGCCGGGCGATGCGGGCGGACATAATTTCTTTTCTGCAACGCCATCTGCCCGCCTCGGTGACTCTTGAGGTAAATCTATTTAGCGAGCCCGCATAGATTGGGGTTCGCTGCACTTTCCCTAACCTACGCTTTTTTGTGCCTAATTTCGCCAAACATCGCCTAACGTCTCTTTATCAGGCGCGAGATGGCGGATTTTAGCGAGCCCTCGGGGAGGTTGTTGGCAAGCTCTTGCAGTGACGCGGATGTCGGCGGCGGGCGGCGTAG
>JAITBX010000197.1 GCA_031283405.1 Burkholderiales bacterium
AAGAAATGGATTTTTTGCGCGGCGCTTTGAAGCAAGGCAAAGAAATTTTGATCGCCGGTCGCTTGAACAAACAAGAAACGTTGAAGCCCGCCGCCAACCGCCCGCGCCGATTGGTATGCGACTGGCTGCGCGAAGCCGGCATTCCGCATTGGGCACGCAACACTTGGCCGCGAATTTATTGCGACGGAGAAATTGCTTTCATTCCCGGAATCGGGAATGAGGAGTGGTTGTGTTTTTATAATTGATTCGATAACCACTTCCGTCATTCCCGCGAAGGCGGGAATGACGGCAAAGGTACTGTTGTGGCTTCGCTGTTATTTTCGTACCGCCGCCTTTCATTCACAATAACGAGCAGCAGAAGGCGAAGGGTGGGCAAAGGAGCAAAGCGACGTGTCCACCGAATGAACAAAAAGACGAAAGATGGGCACGGCTCACGCTTTTGCCAACCCTACACGAGATCGCCGCTGTGAGAAAAGGAAAAACCTGCGCGCTCCAGAATTTCCGGCACTTCGATGTCTCTCCCAATAAGCGGGATTCCCTTTTTTCTGATCAAATCTGTTAAAGCTTGTTCCATCTTATCTTGGTGTTCTTGCATGAACTGCGCCACATGTTCATCAAAATGTTGCGCAAACGCGACCAGCAACGCAAGTGTTGCCTGAAACTGTTCTTTGTCCGACAAAAGTCCGAAAGAAATACGGATGCCGTTTTTGCGCCAGAAAATCCACTGGCGCTGAATGGCAGGCCACGATGGCGCGTCTTCTTTCAAGATCAGCAGCGCCCCCAATTTATAAGGGTAATTGTACTTATCCAATGGAACGGTTGAAACTTTAATATCCAGCAATTCATCCCAGCCAATGGTTCTGCCCCGCAAATAGTGACTGCTGATGCCTTCCGGCTCGATTTGCAACACCACTGTTTTTTGAATGAACGGTTTGACGGATACCCAAAACGCTATACAAGACGCCACAAGCAGCAACAGCATGGTCACATCTCTCACCACAAACAACCCAACCGTGAAAAGTAAAACCAAGAGGCCAAACAACCCGACGAAGCCGATTCCGCGCCCCGGCCAAACCACTCTGAAAATTTGTGTTTCGCCTTCTTTTTGATACATCCGCTTTACGCTTTCTTTTTATCGAATCAAATGATCATCAATCTTTTTCGCGGCGATGATTTTTACAACGCTCAACCTGCCCTGCCCTTCTCCCATTGCCTCCTCGCCTCGCTGGCGCGTTTCATGCGCGCTTCCAGCGCAGCGCCGTCGCCGAGCTCCAGTTCAACGCGCATTTGATTCAGGTACGCTTGATAACGCCCCAGTTCTTCGAGCAACGCATTGCGATTGGCGAGCATGATGTCGCGCCACATTTCCGGCGAGCTGCCGGCGATTCGGGTGAAGTCACGGAAGCCGCTGCCGGCGTGCATGAAGTAGGTTTCCGCTTCCGGCCTTCCGGCCAATTCCTCGACCAGTGCGAAAGCCAGAAGATGCGGCAGATGCGAGACGGCGGCGAAGATGCGATCGTGTTGTTCCGGCGGCATCATCATCGTTTTCGCGCCGCAGGTTTGCCACATCGTGACCACTTTTTGTACAGCGTCGGGGTCGGTCTCCGACAACGGCGTAACGACCACATTTTTGTTTTCATACAAGGTTGTAAACGCCGCCGCCGCGCCCGAATGTTCGGTGCCCGCAATCGGATGCGCCGGCACGAAGCGCGAGAACGCGGCATCCGCGCAAGACGAATACGCGCGCCATGCCGCCGCCACGACATCTCGTTTGGTGCTGCCCGCGTCGGTGATCACCGCATTTTTCGGCACGATGGACAGGATGCGTTTCAACAATCCTTCAATCTGCGCGACTGGCGTCGCCAGCAGCACAACATCGGCGTCGCGCAGTTCCAGCGCCCAATATTCGTCGAGTGTGTAAGCGCGGTCGATGATGTCGGCGCGCAACGCATCATTGAGATTGGAGCGTGTGCGGCCGATGCCGACCACGTCCCCCACTGCGCCGCGCGCTTTCAACGCCAACGCGCACGAGCCGCCGATCAAGCCGACGCCGAAAATAATTAACTTGCCGACAACTTTTCGCATCTCAAATCACCGCCGTCGGATATGAGCCTAACACTTTCAGGAACGGCGCCAATTGTCCAAGCTCATTCAATGCCGCGCTCACGGAGGGATTGTCACGATGGCCTTCCAGGTCAACAAAGAAAAAATATTCCCACAAACCGGTGCGCGCCGGCCGCGATTCGAGCCGCGTCATCGACACGCCGTGTTTCTCTAACGGCTTCAACAGCCGATAAACCGCGCCGGGTTTGTTCGGCGCCGACATCACCAGCGAAGTCATGTCGTTCCCCGAAGGATTCGGCGATTGTTTGCCCAGCACCCAGAAGCGCGTCGTGTTGTTCGGCATGTCCTCGATGTGCGGCGCCAGAATGTTGAGACGGTACAACGCGGCTGCGTTTTCGCCGGCGATGGCCGCCGTGTTTTTATCGAACGACGCCAAGCGCGCCGCTTCGGCGTTGCTGCCCACCGGCGTACACTCGATACTAGGCAAATGTTGCGCCAGCCATTGCGCGCATTGCGCCAGCGATTGCGGATGCGAATAAACGGCGCGAATCGCGTCGAATGAAGACGCTTGCGAAATCAGATTTTGCTGAACGCGCAACTTCACCTCGGCGCAAATTTGCAACGTCGTGTCGAGCATCAAATCGTGCGCTCTTCCGACTGCGCCTTCCGTTGAATTTTCGATCGGAACCACCGCGTATTGATTCTGCCCTTTCTCGACGCTGCGCACCGCTTCGTCAAGAGAAATACACGGCTGCGCATCGACAAAAGAACCGAAATGCCGCAACACCGCCGCTTCGCTGAACGTTCCCGCCGGCCCCAGATACGCCACGCGCAACTGCTGCTCCAGCGATCGGCAAGCGCTCATCACCTGCCGATAAAGAAGCGCGACGGCTTCATTGTCGAGCGGCCCGGTATTCTCGTCTTGCAAACGGCGCAACACCTGCGCTTCGCGCTCGGGGCGATACGTCGCTTCTTTGCCCTTGATCCGGCCAATATCCTGCGCATGAACCGCGCGTTCGTTCAACAAGCGCAACACCGCGCTGTCGATGGCGTCAATCGCTTGGCGATGAATTTTGAGCGCCTCATCAAGCGACGTTTGCGAAGTGGGTTCCACCATGATGTCCTGAAAAAGTGAAAGCGGGTATTGTACGCTGCATCGGCGAGGCATCAAAACTTAAAGTGCCTGGCTGATTGCGTCTCGCCGAGCTTCGCTTCTCACAATGACGGAATGGGAAATGCTCTGCTGCGGGACGCCGTGGCGGCGTCCCTACGATGTTGTTTTGATTGGTGAGCGGCTACGGCAGTCGTCGCAAGGACGGGTTTGAAACCTGCCTCTATATTCTGATTCCTGACAACTACTCGCACCCGGCTTTTTTCATTTCTTCTTCAAGGCGCGTTGCTTCTTGTTCCCGCGCTTTCGCGTCCATCATCACCCGCTCGCCCTCTTTTTCCCCCGGACGATAAAGTGTCATTCCGGTGTCGCGGTATTGCCGAACTTGTGTGCGCGCATCCTGACAACGCCGCAACAGATCCGCTTTTTCTTTTTTCTCGTCCGACGCTTTCTTCTCGCTGGCCTCTCGGTCGTTCATCCGTTTCTGAAATTCCGCCGATTGCTCCGCCAGCTTTTTGGCCGCGTTGGGGTCGCCCGGCGGCGGCACGTCGCCCAATTTTTCAGTTTTGTCGGCTTCTTTGGCAGTCATCGGCGGCTTGTCCGAATACGTCACCTTGCCATCGGAGCCGACCGATTTGTAGAGCGCCGCCGAAGCCGAAGCGCTCAACGCCAACGCTACCACAGCCGCCAACAGGCGCGCCGAAACAGGAAAAAATCGAGAAATCATGACAATGCCTCTCCACGCAAACTGAACTCCCCAAGCCATCAAGCTTTCGCTTGGGCTGTCATGGCAAGTATAATCAATTTTTGCAAGGAGCACCCCCTTTTATGCGAACCATTGACAAGGCGTTAACTTTTGATGATGTTCTTTTGACACCCGCCCATTCCGATGTAATTCCGCGCGATGTCTCTCTGAAAACGCGGCTGAGCCGCGGCATCACTCTCAACATCCCGCTGGTTTCGGCGGCGATGGATACCGTCACCGAGGCGCGCCTCGCCATCAGCATGGCGCAGGAAGGCGGCATCGGCATCCTGCACAAAAACATGCCGCCCGAAAAGCAGGCGTCGAAAGTCGCCAGGGTCAAGCGTTTCGAGAGCGGCATCGTCAAAGACCCGATCGTGATTTCCCCGGAGATGCGCGTCGCCGATGTGCTCGATCTGACCCAGAAACACAAATTTTCAGGGCTGCCGGTCGTCGATTATGGCCGCGTCGTCGGCATCGTCACCAACCGCGACCTGCGTTTTGAAACGCGCCTCGATCAGCCCGTCGCCAACATCATGACGCCGAAAGAGCGGCTGGTCACGGTCAAGGAAGGCTCCGATCTCGACACCGCCAAGCGGCTGATGCACGAGCATCGGCTGGAGCGCGTGCTGGTGGTCAACGACGCGATGGAATTGCGCGGCCTGATTACCGTCAAGGACATTCTGAAATCTTCCGAATATCCGAACGCCTGCAAAGATTCGCAAGGACGGTTGCGCGTCGGCGCCGCCATCGGCGTCGCCGCCGACAACGAGCTTCGCGCCGCGCTGCTGGTGGAAGCGGGCGTTGACGTGATCGTCGTTGACACCGCGCACGGCCATTCGCAAGGCGTGCTCGATCGCGTCGCGTGGGTCAAAAAACGTTTCCCGCACATTGAAGTGATCGGCGGCAACATCGCCACCCGCGCCGCTGCGCAAGCGCTGGCCGACCACGGCGCCGACGCCGTGAAAGTCGGCATCGGGCCAGGCTCGATCTGCACCACGCGCATCGTCGCCGGCGTCGGCGTGCCGCAGATTTCCGCGATTCTCTCTGCCTGTGAAGCCGCCGAAAAAGCCGGCATTCCGGTGATTGCCGACGGCGGCATTCGTTACTCCGGCGATATCGCCAAAGCGATTGCCGCCGGCGCGTCGTCGGTGATGCTGGGCAGCCTGCTGGCCGGCGCCGAAGAAGCGCCGGGCGACATTGAGCTTTATCAAGGGCGTTCGTACAAAAGCTATCGCGGCATGGGTTCGCTCGGCGCCATGCAGCAAGGAAGCTCCGACCGTTATTTTCAGGAATTGCAACAAGGCGACCCCGCCGCCGCGCAAAAACTGGTGCCCGAAGGCATTGAAGGCCGCGTGCCGTACAAAGGATCGCTGGCCGGCATCGTTCATCAACTGCTGGGAGGCGTGCGCGCCGCGATGGGTTACTGCGGTTGCAGCGACATTGAAGCGCTGCGAACACGCGCCGAGTTTGTCGAAATCACTTCGGCAGGCATGCGCGAATCGCACGTCCACGATGTGCAAATCGTCAAAGAAGCGCCCAACTACCGGATGGGCGGATAACTTTATCTTCCTCACTCTTTGCGAAAATTTTATCTCTCTCGCCTTGCACAAACTCCCCTCGCCCGCTTACGGGAGAGGGGTCGGGGGAGAGGGGAATGACCACCCCGGCGCTTCGCGCCACCCCTCCAAGGAGGGGAATTGTTTGACTCTTGAATACTACCCACCATGTCCCAACACTCTCATCACGCCAAAATCCTGATCCTCGATTTCGGTTCGCAAGTCACCCAACTCATCGCCCGCCGCTTGCGCGAAGCGCGTGTCTATTGCGAAATTCATCCGTTCGACGTGTCCGATGATTTCATTCGCGACTTCGCGCCGAAAGGCATCATTCTTTCCGGCAGCCCCGAAAGCGTCACCGAAAAAGATTCGCCGCGCGCGCCGGAAGCGGTATGGACGCTGGGCGTTCCGGTGCTCGGCATTTGCTACGGCATGCAAACCATGACGAAACAACTCGGCGGCAACGTGTCGCCGGGCAAGGTGCGCGAATTTGGTTACGCCGAACTGCGCGCCCGCAACCACTCCGCGCTGTTGCGCGATGTTCAGGATCACAGCAACGCCGAAGGCCACGGCCTGCTTGATGTCTGGATGAGTCACGGCGACAAAGTCACCGAGTTGCCGCCCGGCTTCGTTATCATCGGCACATCACAAAATTGTCCGGTCGCCGCCATCGGCGATGAAACGCGCCGCTTCTACGGCGTGCAGTTTCATCCCGAAGTCACCCACACAAAACAAGGCACAGCCATCCTGTCGCGTTTCGTTCACGACATTTGCGGTTGCGGCGAAGATTGGACGATGAACACTTACGCCGAAGAAGCGATTGCCTCAATTCGCCAGCAAGTCGGCGATGAAGAAGTGCTTCTCGGTTTGTCAGGCGGCGTGGACTCCTCCGTTGTCGCCGCGCTGCTCCATCGCGCCATCGGCGACAAGCTGACTTGCGTTTTCGTCGATCACGGTTTGTTGCGCCTGAACGAAGCCGATCAGGTCATGCGCACTTTTCAAAACAACATGGGCGTTCACGTAATTCACGTCAACGCTGCCGATGAATTTCTCTCGGCGCTGCACGGCGAAGCCGATCCTGAAAAGAAGCGCAAAATCATCGGCAAACTGTTCGTCGATATTTTTCAGCGCGAAGCGGCCAAATTGCCGAACGCCCGCTGGCTCGCGCAAGGCACCATCTACCCCGACGTGATCGAATCGGCCGGCGCCAAAACCAAAAAAGCGCACACCATCAAATCGCATCACAACGTCGGCGGTCTGCCCGAAACCTTGCATCTGAAATTGCTCGAACCGTTGCGCGATTTGTTCAAAGACGAAGTGCGCGAACTGGGCGTGGCGCTCGGCCTGCCGCATGAAATGGTCTATCGCCATCCCTTCCCCGGCCCCGGCCTCGGCGTTCGCATCCTCGGCGCCATCAACGATCGCAAACACATCGAACTTCTGCAACGCGCCGACGCCATCTTCATCGAGGAACTGCGCAACACCATCTCCGACGATGGCCGCAACTGGTACGACAATGTTGCCCAGGCGTTCGCCGTTTTTCTGCCGGTGCGCTCCGTCGGCGTGATGGGCGATGGTCGTACCTACGAACACGCCGTTGCGTTACGCGCCGTTCAGACCACCGACTTCATGACCGCCCACTGGGCGCCGCTGCCGCACGATCTCTTGGCGCGCACCAGCACTCGAATCATCAACGAAGTGCGCGGCATCAACCGCGTCGTTTACGATATTTCGGGCAAACCGCCGGCGACGATTGAGTGGGAGTGAAACAAAAAGCCGCTGTGGTAGCGGCTTTACGGGGTGTTTTGAGACTTTGTGAGGCTATGCGATTTTGATTCGTGGCGGAGACGGAGGGATTCGAACCCTCGATGCAGTTTTTGTCCGCATGCTCCCTTAGCAGGGGAGTGCCTTCGACCACTCGGCCACGTCTCCGTTAAGGATGGGATTTTACTGGCAAGCTCCGTTCGCGTCCAGCCTTTCTGTTTTCATGGGGGGAAACGGGATGCCGCCGCCTTCATCATTCTGCGCGAAGCCGAAGAATGACGACAAAGGAGAAATCATGCCGAGCTGATCCCTGATTCGCCCCTTCTCCCGCGAAGGGAGAGGAGGGTATGAAAAAACGGACGCCGAAGCGTCCGTTTTTTATGTTGCCTTTGCTTGTTGCCTTTGCTGCGCAGGTTTCGCTTATATCTTGTTCATCCTGCGCCGCGTCCGCATCGCCGCCGCGCCTGCCAGCATCAGCATCAACAGCGCCAGCGGCCATTGGCCGAGCGTCGGGATGGCCGCTGCGTTGGCACGCGGCGACAGCACGGCCAGCGCGCCGATTCGCCTTGCCACAATCGCGGCGTTGTTCGCGGTGGCGGGCGACGACACTGTGATGTCGTAGTTGCCATCGACCAGCGTGTTCAACTGAGCGGCGGTGAACACGCATGACACATCGCCGTCGCCCGTGTGCGTTCCCGACAATAACCAATGTCACATTCCGCATTTATAGCTGACCTCGTTCCTGTTGTTTATGACTTTGTTGAATGTTGATGTATTCCAAAGGCGTTTTTACAAGAAATGCAACGGCGCGCGCCTTTTTACACCTTCTCCCTACGGAGAGAAGGGGAATGCTTAATGCGAACATTGAACAGGCAAAGATTGGAATTGGCAAAGGTGCCCCTCTCTCCCACGAAAGGAGAGAGGTTGGAAGAGAGAGGATGAATTTGCGGGAAGAAGAGTTATATGTGCCGCTCTGTTGCCCTCTCCCGCAAGCGGGAGAGGGGCAGCATACGCAGGCTTGCCTCAATACCGCTCTAACGACTCTTCCCCTGCTCAAACTCATCCATTTTCCCGCGCAGCCGTTCCAGAAAGCGCCGATGGGTCAGCACCCAGGCGATGGCAGGAATCACGGTCGGCAGGATCAGGGTGCCAAATTGATAGGCGAACGCGATGACTTCGCGCTGCATTTGCGAGAAGCCGGCTTGCGCCGCGATGAAGGGATCCGAAAAATTGATGTTCTTGAGAAAATCCGCCGTCACGCCCCAGGTGATGAAGGGCAGAATCACGAGATAACCGATCAGCAGTTTTTTCCAACCGCCTTTTTCGCGCGCGGCCAGCACCAGCGCCGCCAGCATCGGCAGGCCGAAGGAGTACAGTAGCGCGTTGACTTCAACGCTGACGACGGCGTTGCTGGGCATGGATTCGCCCGGCCGCAGGGAGGTGATGAAAACCAGCGTGTGCGACTCCATCAAAACTTGTTTCACCAGATCGCCGAAGGCGAGTTGGGTGAATCCCTGCGCCAGCAGCTTGGCCGGAAAAACCAGAATCGGCGCCGCGAAATACCATATCGCAAACATCAGCGGCAACCAGGCGAAGGTGATGAGAACGAAGCGCAGCAGCGGCGAACGATAGCGTTTTTTCGGCGCGGGGATTGACGCCTTTGCGATCGGCGGCTCTGCCGGTTCTGCGGTCGGCTGCTCTTCCGGCGGCATCTTGGTTTCGTCGCTCACGCCGCCCCCGTTGCTTGCGCCGGTTCGTTACCACTTCCGCCGTCATCTTTCTCTCTCGGCAACAAGCGAATCCAAACCAGAAAAACGATCAGCACATCGAGCATGATGAGCGCTTGCCAGACGTAAAGGTGCGCCCACTCGAAAGCCTGATAGTTCCATTGTCCGAGGTAAAACAGGCTGATGACTCGCACGATGTTCAGCGCTTGCACGGCCACGAAGCCGCTGACGATGCCGCTGATTTTGTGTTTCCACGACGCCGGAAATGCCAGCATCGCCGACACCAGCACGAGCGTCGCTTCGACGCCGTTGCAGCCTCTTTCGATCGACACGCCGAAGCCGTTGCTGAGGCTACGTATCACGCGCCCCGACACTTCGACTTGACCGTCGAACAAGGCGACCAGCCAAGTGGAAATTCGAGCCAGCGCAATCGTCCACGGATCGACGAGCCAGCGCTCCGCCCACGGCGTCAACTCAAGCCCGAAGAGGACGGCGATCAGAACGACAAAAAGAATGAAAAAACGAACCATCGGCTTCATAGCGCTGAATTTTACCATTGGTTTTGCCATTGGGCTGGAAGCGCTCTGTCACCTGAGACAGCGGGCGATCGCCCCTGCGCAAAGCACCCTTTCAAAAGGGGTCTTTTCCTCACCGCCTCCCGCGAGGGAAAAAGGTCATTGCGCCGTTGTCGCGGGCGGCAAAATGCCGCCTCTACGCTCTGATTCCTGCCCTCGGCGGATTGGACGCGAAATAACGTTTGATGCCGTCGGCGATGGATTCGGCAAAGCGTTGTTGTTGTTTCGGGTCGTTCAACTTGGCTTCTTCTTCGGGGTTGGAGATGAATGCCGTCTCCACGAGAATCGAC
>JAITBX010000028.1 GCA_031283405.1 Burkholderiales bacterium
CCGATGCTCCTTCCCCCTCTGGGGGAAGGTTGGGATGGGGCGGTGGAGGTGAAGAGTGAAGCCATGAATCGCACTTCGGAAGTGTTAAAGCCGCAATCTTTCGACGATGCGTCCATTCAACAAGTGTTGATCGACGATTTCATCGATGTCCGGTGCAGCGCGATAGGTGTACCAAACCGCTTCGGGATAAACGACCAGACAAGGCCCTTCTTCGCAGCGGCCAAGACAACCGGCGCGATTGATGCGAACGCGATTGTCGTCGGTCAGGCGCAACGCTTTGACGCGATCCTTGGCGTGAAGATACATTGTTTCAGCGTCGGCTTGCGCGCAACAACGCTCGCCTGGCGCGCGCTGGTTGCAACAGAAAAAAACGTGGCGTTGATAATGGCTCATGGTTGTCAGGTATCAGGAATCAGGAATCAGGTATCAGGATGTAGGGGAGGCATTTTGCCGCCCGCAATAACCACCCCGTCCGCCCTTCGACAGAGCTTCAGGGCGTCCACCCCTCCACAGGAGGGGAAGGGTATCAGGGATCAGATATTAGAACACATTCTGCGATTCTCCCCAGCGCGGGCGTCCGGCCAGAAAAAATAACCAGATGCCGGCGGCCAGCGGCCACATCAAAAGAATGAGGCGGGTCAAGCCGTCGAAATGCAGCAAGTGCGCGTAATGGTCTTTGAGCAGAGAAGAAGGCATGCGTGTGGACAAAAGGTCCGGCAAAAACAGCGGGACCAACAACGAGGATAACAAGATAATGGCGCAGATGGCGATAGCCTTGGGGCGCGACAACGCAAAAAAAATGTAGAGCAACAAAAAGCCCAACGCCAGCGCTAACCAGGTTGCCGTGCGGCCAAGATAGTGCGCGCGGGCAGCGTCGCTGAGCGCCAGCCAGACGACGGCGCTTTTCAACAAGAACGCTGCCAGAATGAGCATCATCGCCGTCAATACAGCGTGACGGCGGTCGCGCACCAGCAACGCGGCGAACAAACCGACGCCGGAAATTTGAAAAGCGCCGATGACGATTTCCGCCAGCATCGACCAGCGGGCATCGGCAAACGGCGTCGTCTGGTCAGGCCAAGGCGAAGCAAGCACTGTCGGATCGAAAACAATCGAAAACAGAGGAACGCCGGGATTCGCTTGCGCCGCCAGCCAGAAACACGAGCAACGCCAATCCGAAATCGCCGAGCCAGCCGGCAAGGAACAAACGACGCCAGCGATAAAGCGCATCGCGCAGTGGCGACATTGCTGCCAACGCCCAAGCGACGAGGCCGCCGACAGCAGCGCCGACAGTGTTGGCAAAAAAAATCGTAGAGATCGGCGCTGCGCGGCGGCATCAACCATTGACACGTCTCCATCGCTAGCGACAGCAACGCGCCATAGACGATGGCGCGCATCAAACGGTATCGGCGGCCGATGAGGTAGATAAAAAGGCCGAGCGGTAGATAAGCAAAAAAATTGGCGATGAAATCGGCGCGATGAAAACGGCTGGGCGTGAACAGCCAGAAAGACATTTCCGGCGACGGCATTTCCCAGCGGACGAGCGGGTAAAGGCTGGCATAGACGATACACAACAGATAAAGCAACGTCAGCGCCGGAGGCAAGCGGCTACGGTCGTGGTCAGCGTGCATCGCAGAACCCCGAAAGGCGCTGATTCATTTCGCACAGCCCGAACGATTGAGAAAAAACGCGCCCTGATTTTGTTGGCGGTGTCGTGAGAGTCATCGTTTCATTATAGCCTGCTCATGATGGTGAAACGACGGCAATAAAAAACCGCCGCATGGCTGCGGCGGTCTTTTTTCGGTCGATGAATTCCAGCCGAGCTTAGAACCAATGCATCATTCCAACCTGGATTTGGTATTCGTTGTTGTGGCGGCCATCGGTAAATTTCTCGTTGTCGTACTTGACGTAACCGCCGGCGAGGTAAAGTTTCGAGCGTTTGCTCAAGACATAGTCGGCGCCGAGGATGTATTGCTGATAACCGCTGTCGTCGAGTTTCCTGCCGTCAACTTTGGCATCGAAGCCGATAGCAAAGCTGGCGCGCGGGACGAAGTTGCCGAACTGGTAGCTGGCGGTGATCGCCGCTTCCTGAGTTTTCATCTTGTCGTTATCGCCGAAGAAAACGCTTGACGCGCCCAGATTGCCGCCGTAGTTGCCGGTTGACCGCATCCAGACGCTGTTGGTGCCGCCGGTTGCCGCCGAGCCGTACTGGGTGGACTCTTGATAAGCGCCGATGATCGACAGGGTGCTGTCGTAGCCGCCTTCAATCCGCCAGTAGTTGCCGTCTTTATTGGCGCTGCCGTTTTGTTGCTGGTACTGGGTAAAACCAGCTTTGGCGAAGAATTTATCGAACGTGTATCCGGCGCCCAAGCTCCAGACCGAGCGGTTGTCGCCGCCGGCTTTGGTTTCGTCGAAGCTGTACATGGCGTTCAACTCGATACCGGGGACAAAGGCCGGCGCATCGTAGCGAATCGCGTTGTTGAAGCGGGTGTCGAAGCGGGTGATGATGCCCAGCGTGTCGATACCAAGACCCAACTGACCCGACCAGGAGGCCATCGTTTCCATTTCCATATTCTGGTAGTTGGAGAGACGACCCAGACGCACTTTACCGAAACCACCTTGCAGGCCGAGGAAGGTGTCGCGACCGGCGAGGGCGTTGGCGCGGCTGCCGCCGTTGAGGTTGGTGCCGTCGGCGCTGATCCAGTTTTCGATCTGGAAGATGGCGTTAAGTCCGCCGCCCAGTGATTCGGAACCGCGAATGCCCAGCCGCGACATGTTGTCATCGACGCGGATGGAATTTTTCATATCGGGGTTGTTGCCGAACATTTTGGCGGTGCTGACGCCGAGGTCCAGCATGCCGTAGATCGTGACTTGCGATGTTTGCGCGAGAGCAGACACCGGCAACGCCGCCGCAACGGCCAGAACGAGAAGTTTTCTTTTCATAAAAATCCTTTGCGAAGAAAGTGAGCGCCGGAAGTAAGAACGACGGCAGCTCGAAAAGTTGAACGTATGGCTTTGAAATTGTACTATGGCCGCGCGGTGATGCCAGAAAGGCGGGGCGAATTACCCTTTTTGGGAAAGCCGGCTGTTGTAAAGACGACAATTGGAATGACAAATTGTCGGAAAGGTACTTTCAGGAAACAACTTCCCATGCCAATGGGGGGGGTGTCACTGTCGAATCGGCGGGAGGGTGTAGGACGACCGCCCTCGGTCGCCCGTGCGATCTGCTCCTTCCTCCGCTGGGGGGAGGGGCGTAGGTGGCGCCGATGGCGGTATTCCGCAGGCTATGTGTTTTATCACCGTCATTCTGCGCGAAGTCGCAGAATCCAGAAATAGCGACATAGATTCTGCGACTCCGCTTCGCTTCGCGCAGAATGACGCCCCTACGGTTCTTTCAAAAAACGCCTTATTCGTTTTCGAGGAAGCTGCGCAGCTTTTCAGACCGCGACGGATGCCGCAGTTTGCGCAGAGCTTTCGCTTCAATCTGGCGGATGCGTTCGCGGGTCACGTCGAATTGCTTGCCGACTTCTTCGAGGGTGTGATCGGTGTTCATTTCGATGCCGAAACGCATGCGCAACACTTTGGCTTCGCGCGGCGTCAACGAATCGAGAATTTCCTTGCACACATCGCGCAGGCTGGCGTTAACGGCTGCGTCGGACGGCGCGATCACCAGCGAATCTTCGATGAAATCGCCGAGATGGGAATCGTCGTCATCGCCGATCGGCGTCTCCATCGAAATCGGCTCTTTTGAAATTTTCAGAATTTTGCGAATCTTGTCTTCGGGCATTTCCATTTTTTCAGCCAAGAGCGCCGGCTCCGGCTCTTGTCCGGTTTCCTGAAGAATCTGCCGCGAGATGCGATTCATCTTGTTGATCGTTTCGATCATGTGTACCGGAATGCGGATCGTGCGCGCCTGATCGGCGATTGAACGGGTGATCGCTTGCCGAATCCACCATGTGGCGTAAGTCGAAAACTTGAAGCCGCGACGGTATTCAAATTTATCCACGGCTTTCATCAGGCCGATGTTGCCTTCCTGGATCAGATCGAGAAATTGCAAGCCACGATTGGTGTATTTCTTGGCGATCGAGATGACCAGCCGCAGATTGGCTTCGGCCATTTCGCGCTTGGCCTTGCGCGCTTTTTTCTCGCCGTCGTTCATCTGTTTGTTGATGTCTTTGAGCGCTTTGAGCGGCACCATCACGCGATTTTGCAAGTCGATCAGTTTCTTTTGTTCATCGACGATGGCTTGCCGGAAGCGCGCCAGTTGGCCGCTGTAATTCGCTTCGGCGGCGATTTCTTTGTCGATCCATCTCAGATTGATTTCGTTGGGAGGGAAACGCTCGATGAACATCAACTGCGACATTCCCGATTGCTCGACGACGAGATTTCTGATCTTGCGTTCGATCACGCCGATATTTTCCACTTCGGAACGCACGGCTTCGCACAAACGTTCGACGACGCGAACCGAGAAACGGATGCCGGTCAATTCGTCCGAAATTTTCTTTTGCAGCGGCTCCACTTTAGGTGATTTGGCGCCTTCCTTGGCGAGAGTGTTGCGCATCCGCAAGAAATGTTTGCGCAACGAATCGAATTTTTCGAGCGAGCGCTCTCTGAGGCGCGCCAGATTTTCGGCAGAGACGGAACCGGCGCCGTTGCCGTCATCGTCGTCTTCGCCGTCCTCGTCTTCGCTTTCATCTTCGCCGCCGCCGTTGGCTTCGGCCATTTGCAGCAGCGCTTCCGCTTCTTCTTCGAGATCGGTGAGGCCATCGACCACATCGTCGATCCGCATCTCGCCGCTTTTGACCTTGTCGGCCATGTTCAGAATTTGCGCGATGGTCATCGGACACGCCGAGATGGCGTTGACCATATGCTTGAGTCCGTCTTCAATCCGTTGGGCGATGGCGATTTCGTCTTCGCGGGTCAGCAAATCCACCGTTCCCATCTCGCGCATGTACATCCGCACTGGATCGGTGGTGCGGCCAAATTCGGAATCCAGCGTCGAAGCGGCGGCTTCGGCTTCTTCTTCGACATCATCGCCGGAAGCGCTGGGCGCCGTCTCCGACATCAGCAGCGTTTCGGCATCGGGCGCTTCATCGTAAACATGGATACCCATGTCGTTGATCATCGCAATGATGCCTTCGATTTGCTCGGGATCGATGATTTCGTCGGGCAAGTGATCGTTGACTTCGGCGTAAGTCAGGTAACCACGCTCTTTGCCGAGAACGATCAAATTTTTCAGCCGATGCTTGCGCGCTTCGGCTTCGGCGGGCGAGACTTCGCGCAGATTCAATTCGTCGGCCAGCTTGGTCGTCTTTGCCGATTTTTTGGGCGTCGGCGCTTTCGACGTTTCCACCATCTTGGCCACCGCGTTGTTCAACGCGGCTTCGGCGGCTTTGGTCGGCTTGCCTTTGGCAGGAGCGACCGTTACGGGCTTGACCGCCGAAGACGCGCCCTTCTTTTCGGTGGACTTCTCGACAGCGGGGGCGGCTGTTTTCGAGACGAGCGGTTTGGCGCTCGGCTTCGCCGCCGCAACGGCTTTCTTCTCCGGCGGGCGGGTTTTTACCACAGCGTTTTTCGCAGCAACCGTCGTTTTTTTGACGGCAGTGGTTTTTAATACCGCTTGCTTTTTGGCTACGGTTTTTTGAACCGGCGCGACGGGCTTGCGGACAACTTTCGCCGTTGTCGTTTTTGTCACTTTCTTCGTAGCGGTTTTAGCCGCAGGCTTGACGCTTTTCGGTGTGGTCTTGACCGTTGCGCGCGTCGTCTTCTTCAACGCCGTCGCTGTTTTTTTCACGGCGGTTTTGGCCGCCGATTTTTTTGCTATCGGCTTCGTCGTTGCCTTTGTCGCTGTACTGGCGCGCGTCGTCTTCTTCGGCGCAGTTGTTTTTGCCACGCTCGCCGTTTTGCGGGCGGGGGGTTTGGTCGTGGTTTTGCTCACCGCCTTCCGAGTTTTGTTGGCAGCAGTCTTGCGTGCAGCGGCCTGTGTAGCGGCCTTTTTTGCCGTAGCGTTGCGCGAAGGCGTTTGCCGCGATGACGCGGCGCGGGATTTGCCGGTCGCCGGGCGCGCTTTGGAAGCGGAAGTTTTGCCGGCGCGCGTCGTTTGGGCGACGGCGCGCGAAGCGGCAGATTTACGGGAAGATTTCACGAGTTTTTTAGTCATGATGTATCCAGTCAACAACGTTTCCGCCGGAAGGCCGGCGACAACGAGAGAAGTGTCGAAACAGGTATGGGCAGAAGCTCCGGACGAAAAGTGATTTTCCTGCGCGCTAAAGGCGCACACCAGCGTCCGCCGTAGCGCCAAGGCCACCCTTTTTGCATAGCAACCATAACCTCTTATTTTAACATAGAGTCTGTCGATGTTCGTTGGGTCCCATTTTCTCTCCCGCTTGCGGTGCTTCGACAAGCTCAGCATGTGCGGAAGGGCGGCCGTAGGGGACGCCGTCCTCGGCGTCCCGACGGAGAGAGGGGAATTTGTAGCCCATAGGTTGAGCGCCGCAACGAAGCCGGATATGTGGGCGCAGTCGCACCTTCCCACGATGTTTGAATGCTCTGTTTTTCCTTTGCAAAACAGGAGGAGTCCATATATGGGGTAAGCGTAGCGAACCTCAACATAACGAAGCCTCAATAGCAACGCAAAACATCAAATAGGCAGATGTGATGATTTTGCCGTTGTGCGGCATCGACCCGTTGAGGTTGGGTCTGTAAATCCAACTGTGTCAATCTTGCTTGATCATAACTCATTAACCGGCACCCTGTCCTCGCCAAAGACAATCTGAAAGACCTGCAAGGCAGGCTTCCAGTG
>JAITBX010000085.1 GCA_031283405.1 Burkholderiales bacterium
CTTTGGGCGGAGATAGCGGCCAGATAGACGCCCGGATATTCGATACTAGGGTAATCATTCCTTTTACTCCACTTGTACCAAATGCTCAAGTAGTCTTCCATTATTTTTCCAAACGGCAAGAGATGCGCGATCTGCGCGATCTGCGCTTGATGCCGCAGTATAAGCATCGTGGAAGCACATGTCTATTGATAGAGCTGCCGCAACGCCGTAACGAGGCGTTCAAAATCTGCGCATCGACAGCGGAAAACGCTCCGGCGCGGTTCATGACTGTTCCTGCACACAGTTATCCACAAAAATTGCGGATAACAACTTTGATGTTTTTTGATTCCAGAAATAGGGTAAACTCCTTTTCTTTTTTGAAACCTGCTGTTGAAATACAAACAGCAGAAAAACTCGCAAAGATCAACGCATGATGCCCGACGCTTCATTGAAATTAGAAAACTTCTTCAGGCTGTGGCCGGCGATGCTGGCGATGGCGGCTGTGGTCGTGGCGTCGAATTGGCTGGTGCAATTTCCGATCAATGATTGGTTGACTTACGGCGCGTTCACCTATCCGATCGCCTTTCTGGTTTCGGAACTGACGAATCGCCGAGCCGGGCCGCAGGCGGCGCGACGGGTGGCGTGGCTGGGGTTTGCGCTGGCGGTTTGCGTTTCGGCGTGGCTGGCGCCGGTGCGCATCGCGGCGGCGTCCGGTCTTGCTTTTTTATGCGCGCAACTGCTGGATATTTCGATATTCAACCGGCTGCGTCAGCAAAGCTGGTGGCGCGCGCCGCTGGCGGCGTCGGTGTTGGCGTCGATTCTGGATACGACAGTCTTTTTCAGTTGCGCTTTTGCCGGCACCGAGATGCCGTGGCTGTCGCTGGCGGCGGGCGACTTGACGGTCAAACTGGCAATGGCGGTGTTTTTGTTGATGCCGTTCCGGCTGTTGCTGCCGATGGTGCTCGGCGGGCGCTTCAGCACGCGCGTTGCTCCTTGATTCTCATGATTCGGTTGGCCATTGCGCGGCAGCGCTATAACCCGCATGGCGGCGCCGAGCGTTTTGTGGCGCGCGCGCTGGACGCTCTGAGCGCCGAGGGGCGGGTTGCCGTGACCTTGCTGGCGCGGGAATGGCCGGAAAAAGCGGAGCCGGAAAAAACAGCGCCGTCTTCTCAAGATTGGCGTTTTCAAAAAGTTGATCCGTTTTATCTGGGGCGCACTTGGCGCGAGGCGTCGTTCGCCGACGCGGTTCGCCGCCGGGCGGCGGAGTACGATCTTCTGCAAAGTCACGAACGCATTCCCGGCGCGGCGATTTTTCGCGCCGGCGACGGCGTTCATGCGGCTTGGCTGGAGCAGGTGGCGCGGACGCGCGGCAAATTCGGGCGACTGGTGTTGCGCTGGAGTTTGTACCACCGTTATCTTTGCCGCACCGAGCGTGCGATGTTCGCGCATCCGGCGTTGCGTTGCGTGATTTGCAATTCCCGCATGGTGCGCGACGACATCGCGGCGCGTTTCGGCGTTCCCGATGAAAAGCTGACGGTGATTAATAACGGCGTGGACACGGAAGCGTTTCACCCCGATGTGGCGCGTCATCGCGCCAAAATGCGGGCGCGCTGGGGCATTGGTAACGAGGCACCGCTGCTGGCTTTTGTCGGTTCCGGTTTCGCGCGCAAAGGAGTGGAAACCGCGCTACGGGTGTTGGCGGCGCTGCCGCCGGTTCATCTGGTGGTCGCCGGCGAGGACAAGCGACGGGCGCGTTATGAAGCGCTGGCGCGGGAACTGGGCGTGATTGAGCGAGTGCGTTTTCTGGGCGTGGTCGATGACGTGAGGCCGGTCTATGGCGCCGCCGACGCGCTCATTTTGCCGACATTGTACGATCCGTTCCCCAATGTGTGCGTCGAGGCGTTAGCTTGCGGTTTGCCGCTGCTGACGAGTACGAGTTGCGGCGCGGCGGAATGGATTGTCGAGGGTCGAAACGGCTGGGTGCGCGACGCGCTTGATGTCTCGGGGTATCAGGCCGCCCTGAAAAACTGGTTGGCTTGTCGGGAAACGGAAGATGGCCGTCGCGCGCTGCGCGCGGCGGCGCGAGCGACGGCGGAACCTTATACTTTGACGGCGATGGCGGCAAATCTTTCTCTGTTGTATTCACAGGCAGTGCTAAAATTAAAAGCTTAGAAAAGCCGCCATTTATACGGGGTTAAACAGGCTTTTTTGTTATCATAAAAGAAGCTATAAATTATAGCCAAAAGCAGAGGTTGGTCATCATGGCACATGTAGAATGGTTTGACGATTTGAGCGTTGGTATTGAAGCGATCGATAAGCAGCATCAGCGGCTCATTGAATATGCGAACAAGCTCTATGACAATTTACATGATCGCGAACTGCTGGCCGGGGTCTTGGCGGATACGATTGAATATACCGAATCGCATTTCGGTTTTGAAGAAACGATGATGGAGGAGTCGGGTTATCCCTACCTGCGTGCACACAAGCGCATCCATGATCTTTTCATTCGCCGCGTTGCAAAATATAAAGAGCGTTTTCTCGCCGGTGAAGACATTGGCGAAGAGCTTCACGATACGCTGGTTCGCTGGCTCGTTACCCACATCAAAAGCGAGGACGCCAATTATTCGGCAAGCATGATCGCCAAATTCGGAAAAGACGAAGCGATGCTGTCCAAAAAGAAAAAAGGTTGGTTCGCGCGGCTGTTCGGCGGTTGAGCATCATCGAGGCGCCGGAGCGACGGATAAGGTAAAGACGGGCAGCGGAAATAGGCTACAATCACCTCCGCCTTTCAAGAATTCTTTTAAGATGCGGCGCGCGCAAGCAAGACAAACGCGCGCCGCGATGATTGATCTATGCCGACCACACCTTTTTCCAAACAAGTTGCCTTTGACGAGGCGCTGATTCGTAAATACGACGAATCCGCGCCGCGCTACACCTCGTACCCGACTGCCGACCGCTTTCACAACCGATTCACCGAAGCCGATTACCGGAAGGCGCTGGCGGCGCGCAGGGAAATGTCTTCGCCGGAACCGTTGTCGGTGTATGTGCATCTGCCGTTTTGCAGCACTATTTGCTATTACTGCGCGTGCAACAAAATCATCACTAAAGATCATGGCCGTAGCGCCAAATACATCCGCTATTTAGCCAATGAGTTCGATCTGGTGACACGCCTGATCGAAGATCGTGAAGTGCGGGCGTTGAAACAACTGCACTGGGGCGGCGGCACGCCGACGTTTCTGTCGCACGAAGAAATGCGCACGTTGATGGGACATCTGCGCAAACATTTCACGGTGACGCCGGATGCCGAGGTGTCGATCGAAATCGATCCGCGTAAAGTGGATGAAGCGACCGTCATCTTGCTCGCTGAACTTGGTTTCAACCGCATCTCTGTTGGGGTGCAGGATTTCAATGCCGATGTGCAGAAGGCGATCAACCGCATTCAGAGTGAAGAAGAAACGCTGTCGGTCATCCACGCCGCGCGCGCGCAGGGTTTCGTTTCGGTCAACATTGATCTGATTTACGGGCTTCCGAGACAAACGCTCGCCGGTTTTGCCGAAACGCTCGATCGGGTGATTTCCGTTTCGCCTGATCGCATTGCGCTGTACAACTACGCGCATGTGCCGCACATGGCCAAGCCGCAGCGCCGCATCGCGCTCGAAGATGTGCCGAAACCGGAAGACAAATTACGCATTCTGGCGCTGGCGATCGAAAAACTGGGCGACGCCGGATACGTGTATATCGGCATGGATCACTTTGCCAAACCGGACGACGAATTGGCGCATGCCCAACGCGAAGGAACGCTACACCGCAATTTTCAGGGTTACACCACGCACGCCGATTGCGACCTGCTGGCGTTCGGCATTTCCGGCATCGGCATGGTCGGCCCGACCTATGTGCAAAGTGTCAGAACGCTGGACGATTATTACGCGGCGCTCGACGCGCAGAAATTGCCGGTGTTGCGCGGTTATACGTTAACACGCGACGATGAATTGCGCCGCGCCGTGATCCAACAGTTGATGTGTCAGTTTGAACTGGAACCGGCGAAAATCGAAGCCCGATGGGGAATCCGGTTCGATGATTATTTCGCCGCCGAACGCGCGGCATTGCCGCCGCTCGCCGAGGACGGTTTGATCGAATGCCTGCCCGACCGGATCAAAGTGACCGATCGCGGTCGCCTTCTCGTCCGCACGGTGGCGATGGTTTTCGACCGCCACCTGCGCGAAGCGGAAACGCAGGGCAAATACTCGAAAGTGATTTGACTTCGCTGCTTTTTCCCTTATCTCCTTACCCTTGAAGGATTGAACATGCTTACCGCTACACTTAAAACGTTGTTGCCGGTTTCCGCTATTCGCAAATCCGCCCGCGCGCTTTTCAGCGCCCTTTTGTTATTCGTCCTCGCCCTCCCTGCGCAAGCGGCGACGACGACCGACGTGCCCTACATCGACGCGACCGGCACTCTCACGCAAACCGCGCCCGGCGTGGACGTGACGGTGATCGACACAGACGCGGACATCACCGGCGACGTCCCCCCGGAATTGAGTAGCGGCTGGAATTAGAGTCCAATCCC
>JAITBX010000005.1 GCA_031283405.1 Burkholderiales bacterium
TCAACGTCGCCGGGGGTCTTGCAGTCTCCCAGCAACTGATCCAATTGTTCTACACTTAGTTTCATGTCATCTCCTCGGCTTGCGCCTATATTAACGGATGACACAGTTCAGATTACAGATCCCACAATATAGCCGAAAAGCCAGCCTAAAATTGCGCCATGCAAAAAGGCTAAACACAAAAAAGAAATTTCCCTTAGCATGCTTTATCGCTTCTTTCTATCATTTTGAGCAAGCCCACATTCCTGCTGATCCCGGCCCGCCCTGTATCCCATCTCCGACAATACCTACACCCACACCACCTATAGCGCCGTAGGCTGGGTTGAGCAACGCAAAACCCAGCATTGCAAGCAAAGCGGGGATGCTGGGATTACGCTACGCTTCATCCCAGCCTACTGCACTGGCTCATGAATTTTCCGTAGGGGCGACCTTTGATCGCCCGTCAAAAATCGCCCCCATCCCAACCTTCCCCCAGCGGGGGAAGGAGCAAGCGTAAAACGCGAAGCCGCATCAAACATTCGACACATCTTCAGAATCATTTTTCTTGAACCGAAAAGCCGGCGTCGCGCCGAGGTCGGGCTTTCCGCTGAAGATGCGAATCACGCGCCCAAAAAGTGATTTGAAAAAACGCCAGCTTTTGTGAATCAGCCATACGCTGAGCGCGAGCACGACGATCAAAAAAACGACGAATACCAGCGGATGGGCAAACGCCAGCCACAATCCGGCGGGCGCCATGCCATCTTCGACCAGCGATGCGCCGACATTGCTGAACGGCTCGGGCGAGGTGTTGATGGCCGCGCGCGTCGTTGCCTTGGCCGTATGCGCGGTCGCCGCCAAGCCGCCGCCGATCAACGCCGCTGCTACCGCCATCGTCGCATGGTCGGCGCCGAACACGCTCGCCGCCAACGCGGCGCCGGCGGGAATGCGGATCACGGTTTGCACCATGTCCCACAACGAATCGAGGCCGGGAATTTTGTCGGCGAAAAATTCGACGAACACCATGAAGCCGCTCGCCGTCAACACCGCCGGATGCGCCAGCATTTGCAAACCGCCGGGCAGCGGCGCCCAGCCGAAGTAGCCCGTCAGCCCTATCAGAAACACGACCAGATACAGCCGCACGCCGCTGGCCCAGCCCAAGGCGGCAGCCAGCGCTAATAACTGAGGCAGAGTGAGCGAGTCCATGATGCGTTCAGATCGTGGCGTTTAAGGGTACGCGCAAAATTTGCGGTTTTTAAATCACGCCAACGCGCGCGACGCTGTGATAACGCCGTCGGCGTCGGCGCACAGCCAATGCCCCGGCGTGAAGGTGGCGCCGCCGAAAGTCACGGCAACATTTTTTTCGCCGATGCCTTTCTTGACGCTTTTTTTCGGATGAGTGTCGATGGCGCGCACGCCGATATCGAGTTGATCGATGTCGGCGCTGTCGCGGATGCAACCGTAAACGATCACGCCCTGCCAACCGTTTTTCTCGGCCAGAAGACCCAACTGGTCGCCGAGCAACGCGCAACGCAACGAGCCGCCGCCGTCAACGACCAGAACTTGTCCGTTGCCGTTTTCATTCAGCGCTTCACGCACCAATGAGTTGTCCTCAAAAAGTTTCAGCGTGACGATTTTTCCGGAGAACGCTTCTTTTTTGCCGAAGCATTGAAACATCGGCTCAACGATTTGCAACGCCGCGTCGGGAGTGTTTTCAAATTGATCGCAAAGATCGGTGGTTTTCAGTGACATCGGATGTCTCCAAAGGACTTATCGAAGATAGGCAGAATATCATATCAATCTTCCGCCCGCGGTTTCACTGCATCGGCTCGCCCTTGCGCCAACTTCGCCAGATACGCCGCGTCGATATCGCCGGTGGCGTAATGGCCGGTGAAGCACGAGGTTTCAAATTCGGACAGCGCCGGCGCCGATTCGCGCACGGCGTCTTCGAGCGCTTGCATCTCTTGGTAGATCAGCGCGTCGGCGCCGATTTCGCGCGCGATTTCGTCGTCGCTGCGTTGATGGGCGACCAGTTCTTTCTGGCTCGGCATGTCGATCCCGTAAACGTTCGGATAGCGCACCGGCGGACTGGCCGAAGCGAAATACACTTTGCGCGCGCCGGCGTCGCGCGCCATTTGCACGATTTCTTTCGAGGTCGTTCCGCGCACGATCGAATCGTCCACCAGCAGCACGACTTTGTTTTTGAATTCGACGCCGACCGGATTCAGTTTTTGCCGCACGCTTTTCTTGCGCAACGCTTGCCCGGGCATGATGAAGGTGCGGCCGACGTAGCGGTTTTTAACGTAGCCTTCGCGGTACGGAAGGTTCAACTCCCGCGCCAATTCCATCGCCGACGGGCGGCTGGAATCGGGTATCGGAATCACGACATCGATGTCGTTCAGTTCAGAAATGCCGCGAATTTTTTCGGCGAGCTTGGCGCCCATGCGAACGCGAGTATCGTAAACCAGCGCGCCGTCGAGTATCGAATCGGGACGCGCCAAATACACATATTCAAAAATGCACGGCCTCAACTGCGTCGACCCGTCGAAAGATTGCGAGAAAAATTTTCCATCGCGCGCGATGAACAGGGTTTCGCCGGGCGCGACATCACGAACGATCTTGAAGCCCTGCGCCTCCAGCGCCACCGATTCGGAAGACACCATCCACGCCGTTCCTTCCGGCGTTTCCTGCCGCCCGATGATCAATGGCCGAATCCCGTAAGGATCACGAAATGCGACCAGTCCGTGTCCCGCGATCAACGCTACCGCCGCGTAAGCGCCGCGACAGCGCCGATGCAGCGCGTTGACGGCGGCAAACACCGCTTGCGCGTCGAACGTTTCGCTGTCGCGGACGGCGCGTTCGAGTTCCAGCGCCAACACGTTCAACAAAATTTCGCTGTCGCTGGTGGTGTTGATGTGACGCATGCCGGTTTTGAACAATGTCTGCCGCAGTTCTTCGCTGTTGGTCAGATTGCCGTTATGCCCCAGCGCGATGCCGAACGGCGCGTTGACGTAAAACGGTTGCGCTTCCTGTTCGCTGAAAGAGCTTCCCGCCGTCGGATAGCGGCAATGCCCGATGCCCATGTTGCCGCACAACTCGCGCATGTGCCTCGTGTGAAACACGTTTTGCACCAGCCCCGCCGCTTTGTGCGTGTACAGATACGACGCTTCTTCGGTGACGATGCCGGCAGCGTCCTGACCGCGATGCTGCAACAGCAGCAACGCATCGTACAGCGTTTGATTGACCGGCGAATACGCCACCACCCCTACGATTCCGCACATAGCTTGACTGCCTTTCGTTCAATGACTTTTTTCTCCGTGCAACGACGGCCACTCCATTCCCAAAAACCAGGGGCGCATCACTTCAATGCCTTGATCGAAGATCGGCCGCAAATGCGAAGGCTCTTTTTCGATCGCCATCTTGAAGCCGGGCACCAATTCCACCACCCACAACACTGCCAGCACGATCACGATGCCACGCGCGATGCCGAAAACAAAACCTAGGCTGCGATCGACGAAGCCCATGCCGGAACTGCGCAACAAACGATGCAAAAGGCCGCCCGGTATTCCCACCATCAACAACACGCCGACGAAGATCAACACGAACGACACCAGCGTTGACAGCAGCGTGTGATTTTTCAGAAACGGAATGATCGCCGCCAACTGCGCGGTGAACAACAGCGCCGCCGCCAACGCCAGAACGCAGGCCATCAATCCGAACAAGGTTCGGATGATGCCGCGCCAGGCTGCAAACACTGCCGAAATCGCAATCACCGTCACGATCACGGTATCCAGCATCAACCATTCAGCCATCGGCGATCAGCGGGCGGGCACGACCATGCCGTCGTAGCCGTCCTTCTTCAAACGGTTGCGCACCGTCGCGGCGTCGTCGCGTGTTTTGTACGGGCCGATCCGCACCCGCCACGCCATGCCGCGCGCTGTGTCGGTCGGTTCACTGTACGCGGGATAACCGATCTGCTTGACGCGATTGACCATCGCATTGGCGCCCCGATCATCGGTAAATGCCGCCAACTGTATCGAGAACGTTCCTTTGGCAAAAGCTGCTGTCGGCGGCAACGGCGTCGTTTTTTTCGGCGGCTCCTTCGGCGGCGTTTTGGGAGTCTCTTTCGGCGCTTCCTTCGGCGATTCTTTCGTTACTTCTTTCGGAGCTTCCGTCTCCACTTCTTTGGGAGTTTCTTTCGGCGGCGCGACCGACTCGACTCTGGGCGGCGCAGCATCCGGCAGTTTCGTATCCGGCAGCTTCGTTCCGGCAACCGGCGGAATGACGATTTCCACCTTGTCGCCCAGCGGCGCCGGCTCTTTGTCGAGCAGCTTCGATATCACGAAAAAAGCGACCACCACCAACACAATGGCGCCGATCAGGCGTCGCCGGTTGCGCCGTTTCATTTCGTCGATGAGCGCCACTTCCTGTAAATTGCTGTTATCGTCTTTCATTGCGAACCTGCCGATGAAAATCACTCCTGTTGATAGTGAGCGTCGCGCGGCATTAGCACAAAATTACGATACGGCATAATGCGACAACGCTTCTGCTGCGGTCAAAAACGAACCGAATATCGCCATTCTATCAGTCTCGGCCAATGATGACGCGCCATACGCGCACGCCGCCGTCACGCTGTCGAAAACGCGGATGCGATCTGCCGCAATGCCGTTGGCCAGCAACGTGTCGCACAAACGGGCGGCACCGCCGCCGCGCGGCCCGGGCAGCGGCGCAATCCACCATTCGTCGAACACGTCGCGCACACCGGCGATGACACCGGCGGCGTCCTTGTCGGCCAGCATGGCGAGCAACGCGACTGACCGCGAAAATCTCTGCGACTGCGCCCACCAATAAGCGGCCAGCGCCCGCGCCGCATGCGGATTGTGCGCCACGTCGCACAAAATGAACGGCTCCCGCCGCACGATCTGCAAGCGCCCCGCCAAGCGCACGTCGCGCAAGCCCTGCGCTTTGGCGTCGAGAGAAAGCGGCAAACGCTCGCTCAGACCATCAAGCGCCGTGATCGCCACCGCCGCATTGCCGTATTGATGTTCTCCGGCCAGCGATGACGACGGATAGATTTGCTCTTCTTTGCCGGTTTTATTTCTTTCGTCACATTTTTGCTCGGCTCCCCGCCGCCAATAACGCCACTGCGCATCATCGACTTTCTCCGCCCCGAAATCGACGCCGAAGTAGCGCCCTTGTGCTCCGATCGCTTCCACTTCGCGGCGCAGGCTTTCCGGCGGTTGCACGTCTCCGCAAATCAGCGGTCGCCCGCGTCGGGCAATTCCGGCTTTTTCGTAGCCGATGGCTTCGCGGTCGCTGCCCAGATATTCGGTGTGGTCAATATCGACCGCAGTCACCATGGCAACGTCGGCGTCGATCACATTCACCGCGTCGAGCCGCCCGCCGAGGCCGACTTCCAACACCCAAGCGTCGAGCGGCGCGCGCGCGAACAACCAAAACGCCGCCAACGTTCCAAATTCAAAATACGTGAGCGCAATTTCCGGCGCGCCGCCAATAGCACTGCCGCGCCGCGCCGTTTCCACCGCCGCAAACGCTTCGCACAACGCCGCATCGCTGACTTCGACGCCATCAAGCCGCACCCTCTCGTTGTAGCGCAGCAAATGCGGCGACATGTACAAGCCGACGCGATAGCCGCCCGCTCGCAGCATCGCCGCGATCAAAGCGGAAGTCGAGCCTTTGCCGTTGGTGCCGGTGACGGTAATGATCGGACACGACGGCGCGATGGAGAGCTGCGCCGCGACGGCTCGTACCCGTTCGAGCCCCAACGCAATGTGATGCGACGGCTGACGCTGCTCAAGCAGGGCTAACCAAGCATTGAGCGACGCGGGAAAAGACATTTTGAATGCGGCAAAGTAAAATTACAAGAATGAAACAAAAGCAGACTTCGGCGCTGCCCGGAAGATGCACTACATAAATCACTACGCTACGAGCTTTGCCCCCTTCCCCTCTGGGGAAGGAGCAGATCATCAGCGCTTTCCTGATGCGCCGCTCAGTTTGCAAAACTCAATTTGCCGCTTTCGCAGCCTTCGCGGCCGCTTTGCCCGCGGGTTTGGCGGCAACGTTGGCAACAGCAGCGCCGGAATTGGCGGCAACGCCATTGACCGCAACAGGCAGCGGCGCATGAGTCAGCATCGCCAGAAGCTGCGCCAATTCCTCGCGCAACTGTTGGCGGTTGACGATTCGATCAACCGCGCCTTTCTTCAACAAAAATTCGGCGCGCTGAAAACCTTCCGGCAATTTTTCGCGCACGGTTTGTTCAATCACGCGCGGTCCGGCAAAACCGATCAACGCGCCCGGTTCGGCCAACACCAAGTCGGCCACAAAAGCAAAACTCGCCGATACGCCGCCCATCGTCGGATCGGTCAAAATTGAAATGAACGGCAATTTTTTCTTCGACAACTCTTGCAACACCGCCGTCGTTTTCGCCATTTGGAAAAGCGAACCGACGCCTTCCTGCATTCGCGCGCCGCCCGATGCCGACACGCAAATGAACGGCGCGTTCACTTCGACCGCTGCGCGAACGCCGCGCGCAAATCGCTCGCCGACCACCGCGCCCATCGAGCCGCCCATGAAATCGAATTCAAACGCCGCCAGCACCGCCGGCAGTCCCCAAATCGTGCCTTTGACGACGACCAGCGCATCGGTTTCGTGCGTCGTCTTGCGCGCCGACGCCAAACGGTCAGGATATTTTTTGCTGTCCTTGAATTCGAGGCTGTCCACCGGCTGCACTTCGCTACCGACTTCGACGCGCTCTTGCGGATCGAGCAGTTGATCGATGCGCTCACGCGCCGCGACCCGATCATGGTACTGGCACTTGGGGCAAACGTTGAGATTGTTTTCGATGTCCGTTTTGTAAAGCACCGTTTCACACGACGGACACTTCATCCAAAGTCCTTCAGGCACACCTTTGCGTTCGCCCGGTGTGCTCTTGATGCGTGGCGGAAGCAATTTTTGCAACCAGCTCATCTCATCTCCTTTGTCCATCGTTATGCCCCGGCCGCGCGGTTCGCAGTGTTTCGTTCCACCCGCCCCGCCGGCTCCATATCGACTTTTGACCCTCTCGTCGAATTTGGTATTTTACACCGCAGTTTTTCAAAGCGGCAGTCGCTGTCGGTATCCGGCGACATGGCGGGCGTAAGCCGGATTTCCCTTCCGTTTGCCATTCGACTCTTCATGCCACTCATTTTTCTCCGCGCCTGCTTCTTACGTCAATTCACGTCCATCTCCGTCGAAAATACAGACATCCCGCCGCGTCGATGGCAAGCCGAATCGTTCGTCGTAACTTATCCCCGTCAAATAAAGCCCGTCGGCCATGAAAGTCGGCGCCGCTTGGGTGCGATCGCGCGCCTCCAAAAGCTCTGCCGCCCACTCCGGCGGCCGCTTGCCGATGCCGACCCACAGCAACGCGCCGACCATGTTGCGCACCATGTGATGCAGAAAAGCATTGCCCGAACACGCGAAGCGAACGAATGCCCCATGTTGCGTCACCGAAAAATCCGTCAAACTTTTTACCGGCGACTTGGCCTGACACTGCGCCGCCCGAAACGAAGAAAAATCGTGAGCGCCAATCCAATGGCGCGCGGCAGCGGCCATCGCCGCAACATCGAGCGGACGGTGATGCCAGCCGACGCGCCCCGCCCACAAGCCGGGGCGCTCCGGTCGATTGAGCAACCAATAAGTGTAATGGCGCGCCGTCGCCGAGAAGCGCGCATGAAAATCGCCAGCGACCGGCTGCGCCCAGCGCACCGCCACCGTCGGCGACAAATGCGCGTTGACGCCGCGCACCCACGCCGTCAGCGGTCGCGCTACCGGCGCATCGAAATGCGCCACCTGCGCGCTGGCGTGAACGCCGGCATCGGTGCGACCGGCCGCCGTCACGCGCACCGGCACGTCGGTAACAGCGGCCAGCGCCGTTTCCAGCGCTTCTTGCACGCTGCTGCGGCTATAACGTTTTTGATTCAAGTCTGCACATTCCTTCCCCTCTCCCACTTGTGGTGCTTCGACAAGCTCAGCATGCGCGGAAGAGTGGCCGTAGGGGACGCCGCCCTCGGCGTCCCGATGGGCGGGAGAGGGCGTAGGGGCGACCTGCCGCTGCCAGCCGCAAAACGCCGCGCCATCGTACTCGACGCACAGCACCAAACGTCCGAGCGGCAACGCTTCATTCATCGGCAACCTCTCTCGCGGTAAAAGAAATATTTATTTTAGCGCCGAGTGGCTCATTACGGGTCACTGTGACAAACTTGTGGCAGATTAACACTCTTCGGTCTTATCCGCCCTACGATTGATGAGTTTTGTTGACACTTATCAGCATGGGTTTCGCCTTCGGCTCTACCCATCCTACCTTGCTTTTCCAAAAGGGGGACATCGGCGAAGCCGATAAGGGGGCATCTTCCCGGGGTGGAGATGGCGCAGGCGAGAGGCGGGGGGAGGTGGCCGCAGGGCTGCGTGTTGTTGCGAACAAACAAAGACCGGCATTTGCTGCTTTTTTACGACAAAGCATTACGGTTGCGTTTTTCCGGACGATAGCACAAAATACTACATGTATTGTTATGTTATGCATCGGGCGGTTTGCGGCGGCATCCAGACACTCCGGTAATTGGTCGGTGATTAGAGCAGTTTTGGCTCAAATGGATACACTATTCCTCCCACCTTTCGGGGCGCTTTCTTCCATAAGTGAAAGAGGAAAGCTATTCAAAAATAAAACGCTGACCGAAGCGATTGCTTCGCGTTTGGCGCGACTCTTGCGTAAGCCGAAAATTCAAACTCCTTTTCCTGATTTTCTTCCCGCTGCTTTGGCGAAAGAGAAATGTTTTGCGTTGTTCTTCACCTGTTCATTTTCAACAGCCCCGCTTTCCTTTCGGAAGCGAGGGTTTTCATTTCGCCGTGTTTTTTCAAAGGAGCCTTCAACTTGAAACGGTTATTTATTTCCACTCTGGGCGTGGCGCTGATTGTGTTGCTCGCGCCCGTCTCCGGCGCGTGGGCCGGCCAAACCATCACGGTACCCAACGGGCAAACCGTAATGCACTTTGTGTGCGGAAACGGAGATACGGCCGATTTTGGCAACTCTCCTTGCGACAGCGCGCTGACGGTTGGCAATACGGTTACCATCGACAGCGGCGGGGCGGTTCAGTCTGCTGTTTTTGGCGTTTCGGGCGCGTATAACGACACGGATGCGAATGGCGTGACCGGCAATCAGGTGACGGTCAATGGTAAAGTGGACGATGGGGTGGTTGAAGGCGGCGATCATGACCGCGACGGCACTGCCGACGATGTGACGGCTTCTGGCAATACCGTGACGGTTGGTAGCGGCGCCGTGGTGACCGGCGGCATTACGGGCGGTTATGCCGTCACCTATAGCGGCAACGCCACGGCCTCGGACAACACGGTGCAAATCAACGGCGGCACGATCAGTAGGAACATTATTGGCGGCTCGGCGGAGAGGTACAGTAGTACTGGCACGGCCATCGCCACCGCCACCGGCAACACCGTGACCATTCAGGGCAGCCCCACGTTTGTGGGCGTGATCAGACTTTGGGGCGGGGACGGGGGCACCCCCGGCACCAACAACACGCTAAATCTGCATGTGGCGGGCTTGAGCGTGGTCAATCTGCGTTATTTTCAAAAACTGAACTTTGAACTGCCTGCCAGCTTGGGCAAGGGCGGAACCATGATTACCGCAACCAACATGGCGGATATCACCGACGTGACCGGCGCCGACATCAGCATCGCGGTTTCGCCCGGCTCGCTGCTGAAGGTGGGCGACGAGATCGTGCTGATCGACGTCGGACAGCCGGCCGAGCTAAGAGTCAATGGCGCGCTGACCGTCGGAACCGCTATCACCAGCCTGACTCCAGGTTATACGTTTGATGTGGTAAGCGTCGCCGGTCAGCTCGTGGTGAAGCTGACTGGTGCGCCGTCTCGGGCATCAACATCAACATCCGTTCCGGCGCTGAATGAAATGATGCTGATTCTGTTGGCACTGCTGTTGGCGGGAACTGCAATGGTGAAACGCAACAGGAGCGTAAAAAAATAAAACGTTATTCCCCTCTTGGCTCTGTGCTCCACTCTCTCCCACAAGTGGGAGAGAGAAATCCAAGTCTTTCCGCCCGCAAAAGAGGGTGCGTGTTTGCATTCCGTCGTTGACAACGCTCTCCTAAAAAACACACGGCTCGCTGAGCGAGTCGTGTGCCGACGCTGCCTCTCTTCACTTACAGCGAGCGTCTCTCCTTACTCCAACTGCTCTTCAGTGGCTTCGTTGACCGTATTCTGTTCTGCCGACCACCACCCCGTCGAGCAGCAATGTAAACAGCGCCAGTATCAGCACCGCTTTCGGGTCGAGCGCCGGAACGCTTTGGGTATAACCTCGCGGTGACGGCCCCGGCCCGGCTGCCGGATTGATCGTGATGCTGAGCGCCACGGGCGCGGAGTCTCCTGTGGCATTGGTCGCTATCACGGTGAAATCGGATTTCCCTTGTGTCGTCGGCGTGCCGTAAACAGTCCGCCCTGAACAATTCAAATTCTCCCATGAAGAAAGAAGCCGTATAGGCTAAAAAAGCATTGCAAGATTTGCAGGAAACAGGCACATTACCCCTCGGAATCCTGCAAATATTTACG
>JAITBX010000006.1 GCA_031283405.1 Burkholderiales bacterium
AGAAAGAATTGGTCGAACAATTTCGCATGTTGTTGATACGAACGTACTCCGGCGCGCTCGCGCAATACCGCGACAACACGATCAACGTCAAACCCTTGCGAGCGGCGGCGGACGCCAAAGAAGTGACGATCTATACCGAAGTGATTCAGCCGGGCGCGGCGCCGGTGCCGGTCGATTACAGCGTGGTGCTGTCGTCGGACGGCAAGTGGCGGTGCTACGATGTGGCCGTCGGCGGCGTGTCGCTGGTGACCAATTATCGCGACGATTTCAATCAGCAAATCAAAACGGGCGGCGTCGATGGTTTGTTGAAGTCGATGATTGCCAAGAACGGAGGCGCGAAGTGACGACAACTTCCGCAACGGCTTCGGTAACTGAAAGCGGATTTTATGTTAATGATTCGCGTTGGTGTTACCGAGGCGTTTTGACGCTGGACGACAGCGCCGCCGTGTTGAAGAAAAGCGAAAGTTTGCCGTTGCCGATTTCGAGCGTGGTCGATATGTCCGAACTGGACGAAAACGATTCGGCGGCGCTGGCGATTTTTTTGTCGTTGACGCGCCGCGCCGAGCGCGAGGGCAAGACCTTGCGGTTTGAAGCTGTGCCCGAAGCGTTGCGCACGCTGGCGCATGTTTACGGTGTCGATTCGTTGCTGGCGTTGCAGGCGGCTTAGGGTGCTTTTGATTCATTCGAATACATCTATTCTTGTACTTCCGCGTCGTGCTCCTGCTACGCAAAGCCCCCTTTTGAAAGGGGGTGGCAGCGAAGCTGCCGGGGGTTTGCAGGAATGACTTGCGCCGTTGAATTTCAGGCAGTCTCGCGTCGCTTCGGCGACTTGCAGGCGTTGGACGATATTTCGTTTCAAATTGCGCCGGGTGAATTTTTCGGACTTCTCGGCCCCAACGGCGCCGGCAAGACCACGTTGATTTCGATTCTGGGCGGGCTGGTGCGACCGGACAGCGGCCGCGCTTTTGTGATGGGGCACGACGTGGCAACCGATTATCTGAACAGTCGCCGCAATCTCGGCGTCGTGCCGCAGGAAGTCGTTTTCGATCCGTTTCTGACGGTGCGCGAAACGCTGCGTTTTCAGGCGGGGTATTTCGGCTTGCGCAGCGCTGACGATTGGATCGACGAGGTGTTGCATCATCTGAGTTTGAGCGACAAGGCCGATAAAAACATGCGTACGCTGTCGGGCGGCATGAAGCGTCGCGTGCTGGTGGCGCAGGCGCTGGTGCACAAGCCGCCGGTGATCGTGCTCGACGAGCCGTCTGCGGGCGTCGATGTCGAATTGCGTCACGCGCTGTGGGCGTTCATCTCCCGATTGAACAAGGAAGGCCACACCATTTTGCTGACGACGCATTATCTCGAAGAAGCGGAAACGTTGTGCGATCGCATTGCGATGTTGAAATCGGGGCGGGTGGCGGCGCTCGATCACAAGCAGAAATTGTTGTCGTCGGTGGATGCGAAGATGGTGCGGCTGACGGCGGCGCGGGTTCCTGATTCGTGGCTGGCGCGTGTGCGGCGAACGGAAGGGCAAAGTTTTCTCATCGAGTTACAGCGTTTTGAGGAAATGGAAATGTTGTTGGCAGCGTTGCGCGCCGAGAATATTGCGATCAAGGATTTGCGAGTGGAGAAAAGCGATTTGGAACAGGTTTTCTTGCAGATGACCGGCAGCCACTTTGAACCGAATGCAGAAGAAGCTCGCGGGGAAGCGGCAGCATGAACAACGTCGTGAGTGATTCAATGAACACTGGAACGGCCTCGAATCAAGCGGATACAAAATTCCCCTTCCCCGCCCCTTCGGGGTACCCTCTCCCGCAAGCGGGAGAGGGGAAGGAAGGTGCAGACTTGAATCAAAAACGTCCCAGCCGGCATGACGCGGCAGGTTCCTTATACAAAAAACCCTGGCACATGCTGTTTTACAAAGAGGTGCTGCGTTTCCGGCGCGTCAGTTTTCAGACGGTGGCGGCGCCGGTGATGATGGCGCTTTTGTATTTGCTGATTTTTTCGCACGTGCTGGAATCGCGGGTATCGGTGTTCGGCGGGCGCGTTTCTTATACGGCGTTTCTGGTGCCCGGATTGATCATGATGTCGGTGCTGCAAAACGCTTTTGCGAACACATCATCGTCACTTATTCAATCGAAAATGGCCGGCAATATGATTTTCTTTTTGTTGGCGCCGATCACGCCGTGGGGTTTCTTCTTGGCGTATGTGCTGGCGGGAGTGCTGCGCGGGGTGCTGGTCGGTATCGGCGTCTGGTTGGCGGCGTTGTTTTTCGCGCCGCAACTGTGGCATCCGGTCGCGCCCGGCTGGATTATCGCGTTCGGCTTTTTGGGCGGAGCGGTGCTGGCGATGCTTGGCATGATCGCCGGACTGTGGTCGGAAAAATTCGATCAACTGGCGACGTTTCAAAACTTTATTATCATGCCGATGACTTTTTTGTCCGGTGTTTTTTATTCGGTGCATTCATTGCCGGATTTTTGGTTTAAGGTGTCGCACTTGAATCCGTTCTTTTACATGATCGACGGTTTTCGTTATGGTTTCTTCGGCGAGTCGGATGTTTCGCCGTGGCTGAATCTGGCGTTGGTCGGAACGGCGTGTGCGCTGTTGACGTGGGGCACTTGGGCGCTCTTGGCGCGCGGGTGGAAGTTGAGAATTTGAAGGAGCTTGAAGTGGGCTGTGCAAGAAACAAGGAGAAAGTGATGGCAGAATCCGCAGGCGTGGTAACGACGGAATCGATTCGTCAATCTATCGAGGCCGGGCTGAAATGCGATGAAGTGCAGGTGCGCGGCGATGGTCGGCACTTTGAAGCGCTGATCGTGTCGGCGGCGTTTGAAGGTTTGATGCGCGTTCGCCGTCATCAGTTGGTTTATCAAGCGCTGGGCAGTCGAATGGATGAGGAAGTTCATGCGTTGTCGATGACGACGCTGACGCCCGCCGAATGGGCGGCGGCGCAGCAGGAGATTCGCGCGCGGCAGGCGCAAAAATAATGGACAAATTGAAAATCAAAGGCGGGCAACCGCTGACAGGGGAAGTTCGGATTTCTGGCGCGAAGAATGCGGCGTTGCCCGAATTGTGCGCGGCGTTGTTGAGCGCGACGCCGCTGGTGTTGCACAATCGGCCGCAATTAAACGATGTGCGAACGATGGAAACCTTGTTGTCGCAGATGGGCGTGAAGATCACGCATCACGACGTCGGCGTCACGCTCGACGCCGCAACGATCGACTGGCCGCTGGCGCCTTACGAATTGGTGAAGACGATGCGGGCGTCGATTCTGGCGCTGGGGCCGTTGCTGGCGCGTTGCGGCGAAGCGCGAGTGTCGATGCCCGGTGGCTGCGCCATCGGCTTGCGCCCCGTCGATCAGCACATCAAGGGTTTGCAAGCGATGGGCGCGGTCATTGATCTGGAGCACGGTTATATCGCCGCCCGCGCGGTGAAACTCAAGGGAACGCATTTTTCGTTCGACGTAGTATCGGTGACCGGCACTGAGAATCTGCTGATGGCGGCGACGCTGGCCGACGGCGTGACGGTTCTCGATAACGCCGCTTGCGAGCCGGAGGTCGTCGATCTGGCGCGTTGCCTCACAGCGATGGGCGCCAAAATTCGCGGTGCCGGCACATCGCGCATCGAGATCGAAGGTGTGACGGCGCTTCACGGTGTTGAGCATCGAATCATCCCGGATCGCATCGAGAGCGGCACGTTTCTGGCGGCGGCGGCGGCGACGCGCGGCGAAATCGTATTGCGCGATGCCGACGCGACGATTCTCGACAGCGTGCTTGATCTGTTGCGTTGCACCGGCGCGCACATTGAAACGACAAAAGACACCATCACGCTGCGCGGCGGCAACGACGCTGCCGGTAAAAGCAAAGCGTTTGATCTCGTCACCGCGCCGTACCCGGGTTTTCCGACCGACATGCAGGCGCAGATGATGGCGCTGGCGACTTGCGCCGACGGAACATCGACGCTGATCGAAACGATTTTCGAGAGCCGGATGATGCACGTTCAGGAATTGAAACGCCTCGGCGCTGATATCGACGTTGACGGCAACACGGCGCGGGTGCGTGGCGTTTCAAAACTGTCCGGCGCGACGGTGATGGCGACCGATTTGCGCGCATCGGCGTGTCTGGTGATCGCCGGATTGATGGCCGAGGGCGAAACCACCATCGACCGCATTTACCATCTCGATCGTGGCTATGAAAAGATCGAAGAAAAGTTGTCGGGATTGGGGGCGTCGATTCAGCGGGTGGGCGGCAGCGCTGCGGCTAAAGGGTAATTCAGATTGCGGGCGACCGAGGCGGTCGCCCCTACGGTCATCATTCCCGCGCAGGCAAAGCGCGGTCATCCGGCGCATCTCTCTTGCCGTCATTCTTCGAGACTTCAATTTCTTGACAAGGTTCTTGCCAAAGGAGTAGATTCATAAAATTGGCAGCACCCAATCCTGCCCAACCCAGGGGGATCAAGATGTTCGAGCCGCGCTGTTCAGGCGCTCCGGCTTTGCAAACGCTGACGAACGCGGCGGACTTAGTCCGCCCTGAACAATTCAAATTCTCCCATGAAGAAAGAAGCCGTATAGGCTAAAAAAGCATTGCAAGATTTGCAGGAAACAGGCACATTACCCCTCGGAATCCTGCAAATATTTACG
>JAITBX010000048.1 GCA_031283405.1 Burkholderiales bacterium
AGACGTGCTAATCTTGCATCAAACGATGTACGAAATGGCGCAAGGAAAGGGTAGCACAATGGCAGCGGAAACGGTTCGATTGACGCAATTTTCACACGGCGGCGGTTGCGGTTGCAAAATCGCCCCCGGCGTGTTGACGGAAATGCTTTCGATGGCATTGCCGTGTGTTGTGCCGCCGGAGCTTCTGGTCGGCACGGAAACCGGCGACGATGCCGCCGTGTACCGCTTGAACGATCAGCAGGCGCTGGTGGCAACGACGGATTTTTTCATGCCGATTGTCGATGATCCTTACGATTTCGGGCGCATCGCCGCCACCAATGCGTTGTCCGATGTTTATGCGATGGGAGCGCAGCCGATTCTGGCGCTTGCGATTGTCGGGATGCCGATTGATAAACTGCCGTTGCCGGTTATCGGTCGCATTCTCGAAGGCGGCGGCAGTATTTGTCGCGAGGCCGGAATTCCGCTGGCGGGCGGGCATTCGATTGACAGCGCGGAACCGATTTACGGATTGGTGGCGCTGGGGGTTGTTCATCCGGATCGCGTTCGGCGCAATGCCGCCGGCCGAGTGGGGGACGCGCTGATTCTCGGCAAGCCGCTGGGGATCGGTATTTTGAGTGCGGCGCTGAAAAAGGGGAAGCTCGACGCGGCGGGTTACGCCACGATGATAGGGCACACGACGCAGCTCAATCGCGTCGGGACGACGTTGGCGGCGTGTGACGGCGTTCACGCGATGACCGACGTTACCGGCTTCGGCCTGCTCGGCCATTTGCTGGAAATCTGTCGGGGGTCGGGATGCGGCGCGCAACTGTCGTTCGGAAAATTGCCACTGATTGATGAGGTCGCCGCTTTTATCCGCGAAGGCATCGTCACCGGCGCGTCCGGGCGCAACTGGGAATCGTATGGGCAAAATGTGCGATTGGCACCCGGCATCGCGCCGTGGCAGCAGGCGTTGTTGACCGATCCGCAGACCAGCGGCGGCTTGCTGGTATCGTGCGCTCCGGAAGCGGCGGATGAGGTGTTGCGCTTGTTTCAGAAAGCGGGGTTCGGGGCGGCGACGGTTATCGGCGCGTTGGACGATGGCGCGGCGCAAGTAAGCGTCGATGCCTGATGCCGCGCTCTGTCGCAGCAGCGCGCAAACAGCTACAATAATGCGCTTCGCACGTCGCGCAATTCCAACAACATGACCATGAACGTATCCGAAATCCGCCGTCAATTCCTCGACTATTTTGTCGCCAACGGGCACACCACGGTGCCAAGTTTGTCACTGGTGCCGGCCAACGATCCGACGCTGTTGTTCACCAACGCCGGCATGGTGCAATTCAAGGATGTGTTTTTGGGACTGGATCAGCGCCCCTATCAACGCGCGGTTAGTTCGCAGCGTTGCGTGCGCGCCGGAGGCAAGCACAACGATTTGGAAAATGTCGGCTATACGGCGCGGCATCACACGTTCTTCGAGATGCTCGGCAATTTCAGCTTCGGCGATTATTTTAAGCGCGACGCCATTTTCTTCGCGTGGGATTTGCTGACGAAAGTTTATAAGCTGCCCGGGGAAAAGTTGTGGGCGACGGTGTATATCGACGACGACGAAGCCTACGATATCTGGGCGAACGAAATCAAAATTCCGAAAGAGCGCCTCATTCGCATCGGCGACAACAAGGGTGCCAAATACGCCAGCGACAATTTCTGGCAGATGGCCGATGTTGGTCCGTGCGGCCCGTGCTCGGAAATTTTTTACGATCACGGGCCGGGTGTCGCCGGCGGCCCGCCGGGATCGCCCGACGCCGAAGGCGATCGTTACATCGAGATATGGAATTTGGTGTTCATGCAGTTCAACCGCGACGCGCAAGGCACGTTGGTGCCGCTGCCCAAACCGTGCGTCGATACCGGGATGGGGCTGGAGCGTCTGGCGGCGGTGTTGCAACACAAGCATTCCAACTACGAAATTGATTTGTTTCAGTCGTTGATCGCGGCGGCGGCAACGGCGACGGGATGCAGGGACAAGGATTCGCCGTCGTTGCGCGTGATCGCCGATCATATTCGCGCTTGCGCTTTTCTAATTGTTGACGGCGTGATTCCGAGCAGTGAAGGGCGCGGCTATGTGTTGCGTCGCATCATCCGTCGCGCGATTCGGCACGGCTATCAACTGGGACAGAAGAAACCGTTTTTCTACACGTTGGTGGAGGCGTTGGCGAAAACGATGGGCGATGCTTACCCTGAATTGACGCGCGAGCAAACGCGGGTGGCGCAAGTGCTGCAAACCGAAGAACAACGCTTCGGAGAAACCATCGAAAACGGAATGAGGCTGCTCGATGATGCGTTGAAACGCATGCAGGACAGCGGCGCGACCACGCTCGACGGCGAAACGGCGTTCACGCTGTACGATACGTTCGGTTTTCCGCTTGATCTGACTTCGGATGTTTGCCGCGAGCGCGGCGTGACTGTCGATGAAGCCGGATTCGACAAAGCGATGCAGGCGCAACGTGAGCGGGCGCGGCTGGCGAGCCAATTCAAAGTCGGCGAATCGCTGGCCTATCAAGGGCCGAAAACAGCGTTTGAAGGTTATGAACGGTTGGAAGATGCGGCGAAGATCGTCGCGTTGTACAACGATGGCGTCAGTGTGGCGTCTCTGAAAGAGGGGGAATGCGGTGTTGTGGTGCTTGACCGGACGCCGTTTTACGCGGAATCCGGCGGGCAGGTCGGCGACATCGGAAGGCTTGGTAATGACGCCGTTTCATTTTCGGTGCGCGATACGCAAAAAATTCAGCCTGACGTGTTCGGCCACATCGGCGAAGTTGCGAAAGGCGTATTGAACGTCGGCGATACGATTCAGGCGGTCGTTGATCGCGCGGCGCGGGCGCGAATCATGCGCAACCATTCGGTAACACATCTGATGCACAAGGCGTTGCGAGAAGTGCTCGGCGCGCATGTACAACAGAAAGGTTCGCTGGTCAATGCCGAGCGGACGCGCTTCGACTTCTCGCACTTTTCGCCGGTGACCGCCGAAGAGATTGCGCGCGTGGAAGCAAAGGTCAACGAAGAAATTCTGGCGAACGTATCGACGCAAACGCGAGTCATGCCGTTCGACGATGCGGTGAAGGCCGGCGCGATGGCGCTTTTCGGCGAGAAGTACGGCGATACCGTGCGCGTAGTCAACATCGGATCATCGTGCGAATTGTGCGGCGGCACGCACATTGATCGCACCGGCAGCATCGGGCTGTTCAAGATCGTTGCCGAGAGCGGCGTTGCGGCGGGTATCCGGCGCATCGAAGCGATGACCGGCGAAGGCATGATCGATTATCTCAACGACCGCGAGATGGTTTTGCAACGCGCTGCCGGCGAATTGAAAGTGTCGCCCGGAGAATTGGACGTGCGCGTCGCGCATTTGGTCGAACAGGTAAAAACTTTTGAAAAAGAAATCGCTCGCCTCAAATCCAAACTGGCGGGAAGCCGAATCGACGACCTTGCCGGTCAGGCGGCGGAAATCGGCAGCGGCGCAAAGCTTCTCACAGCGACGCTGGAAGACATCGACCCCGCAACCTTGCGCGAAACCCTCGACAAACTGAAAGACAAACTCAAATCTGCCGTTATCGTGTTAGCGACGGTACGCGACGGAAAAGTAAGCCTCATCGCGGGAGTGACGGCGGATGTGATGAGCAAAGTCAAAGCGGGCGAACTGGTGAATTTCGTCGCGCAACAAGTCGGCGGCAAAGGCGCTGGTCGCCCCGATATGGCGCAGGCAGGCGGCACACAGCCGGAGAAGTTGGCGGCGGCGTTGCAGTCGGTGAAGGGGTGGGTTGAAGAGAGGGCGTGATTCGATTCGTTGAGTTTTGTTTTCACATCCAGGGGCGGCATCCCAGCAATTTTGTTTGTTGCCGGTGCTGGGATTCGCTTCGCTCATCGCCAGCCTATGCCCTCTCCCGCCCCTTCGGGGCACCCTCTCCCGCAAGCGGGAGAGGGGAAAGAAGGAGCCGTTCGCCGTAGGGGCACGCGCGCCGTGCCCCTATCTCCAATACCTCGGATGTGTTTGTCGATACGCCTCGCCGGTAATCCCGTCTTCGTCAACGATGAAGCGAACGGCGCCTGAAACATCGGTGCGCCATTGGGCGGCGTTGACGGTTTCGTAGCGCTCGATGGTTTCTTCTTTCGGGAAACCGAAGCGGTTGCGATAGCCGACGGAATAGACGACATCGAAGGGCGCGACGGCGGCGATGAACGGCAGCGTTGAGGACATCCGGCTGCCGTGATGAGGCACGACGAGGATGTCGCTTTCGAGATCGTCGGCGTGGTGTTCAATCAGCGCGTTTTCGGCGTGTTTGCCGATGTCGCCGGTCAACAATAAACTGCCGTGAGGCGATTCAATTTTCAGTACGCAAGAGCGGTCGTTGGCGCTGCGCAACGAAGAATCTTCCGGCGGCGGCGACAGGAACCGGAACCGAATATCATCCCATGTCCACTCAAAGCCGTCGACGCAGGCGGTGGGAGCGGGGGAACGGGGGCTGTCGTTTTCTTCCATTTCAGCGGGCGCCGATGTGTAATAGCGGCGGACGGGCAGGGCGGCGAGAACGGCGCGCGTTCCGCCGTTGTGGTCATCGTCGTTGTGACTGATGACCAGTGTGTCAATCGCGTTGATCGCATCGAATTGCAGGAAGGGCGCAACGATGCGACTGCCGGCGCTGGCGTCGTCGTAATAACTGGGGCCGGTATCGTAGAGCAGTGCATGTCGGTTCGTGCGCACAAAAACCGACAGTCCCTGACCGACATCGAGTACGGTCGCTTCAAAAGCGCCGTTGGGAGGCGGCAGTGGCACGACTAAAAACATCGGCAGGCAGCACAACGCGCCGAGCATTCGCCCCGGCACGCCGCGCGGCATCAATATCCAGAGGATGCCGACGATGGCGGCGACGATTGTCCAAGCGGGCGCGCCGTGTTGTTGCCATACGGCGATCGGCAGTTGCGACATCCACGTCAGGCCGCTCATCAGGATGTCGAGCAAAAAGTGGGCAATGTTCCACAACCATGAAAACCCCGGAATGGCGCCGATGAGCGCGACCGGAACGACCAGCAACGTAATCCACGGAATCGCCCAGAAGTTGGCGGGCAATGAAACCAGCGAGAATTGTTGAAAGATGGCGAGCAACAACGGCATCAATCCCAGTGTGACGACGCATTGTGTGCGAAAGCCGAGCGCGAGGTTGCGTTGCCATCGCGCGCGCCAACGTTTGTCAAGATTATTTGCGACAAGACGGCCGGAAGCGGCGTACAGTAACCAGCCGACCGCGCCGAACGATAGCCAGAAACCGGCGGCAAGTGGTGCCCAAGGGTCCCATAACACGACGATGAACAAAGACCACAACCATGTGTGCAGCGGCTGATGGATACGTTGCGTCCATAAAGCGAAGGCGACCACGGCCAGCATGATGAGCGTGCGTTGCGCGGGGATGCCGGCGCCGGCAAGCGCGACGTAAAACGCCGAAGCGAAGAAACCAGCGAGTACGGCCAGTTTGATTGCCGGACAACGCGAAGTCAATCGCGGCATGCGGCGAAACAACTGAAAGAGCAGCGCGCCCAATAGCGTCGAGAAAGCGGTAACGTGCAAGCCCGAAATGCAGACGAGGTGGGTAATGCCGGTTCGGTTGACCACCTGCCACTGTGATTCGGGAATGGCGCGTTGTTCGCCGATGATGAGTGCGGTGACGATGCCGGTGTAAGGTTTGTCGGGCAGGGTTTGTTGAATGCGGACGCGAATGTTTTCGCGCATGCGCTGAATGTAATCGAACGGTTGACCGGCGAACGCGGCAAGGCGTGTGTTGGCGGATTCGTCGTTGACGTTGTTGCCGGCGTCCGG
>JAITBX010000007.1 GCA_031283405.1 Burkholderiales bacterium
GGTTGGATTTTACGTTTCGCCAACGGACATTCAAACCGGGCAAATTCAATAAGTATGTTTTATCCGTCTGCGATTGAGTTGCAAATAAAAATAGCCGAATGTGAAAAACAGTATTTCGCACAGGGATTGCCTGTCGTTTATAAATTAATTGACAATTATGACCCGGCTATGGATAAACGGCTTGAGCAAATGGGATATGAAAAAGTCACGCCTACATATGTAATGAATATGGATTTACGAGATAGAAATTTTTTATCCGGAGATTGCGCGATAACAAATCACGCAGACGATGATTGGCTGAACGCGTATTTTTCGTTCAGTAAATATGCTGACAGCTTGATTAAAACGACAACTGCCAAACAGATTATTGAAAATGTAAAAAACACGATATGGCCTTCCTCCATTTTGAACGCGCAATTCTCGCAAAGCCAGGAGTCCGATTCCGACGCTTACGGCGTCGAGCTCATGAAGCGGCACAAGTTCAACCTCCCCGCAGCCGAAAGCGCCCTGCGCAAACTCGCTGAAATGGACGGCACAGCATCGGGAAGCAGCAGCAGCATGTTCTCGAGCCACCCGGGTTCCAAACAACGCGCCGACAAGGTTCACACATTGATTGCGGCGAAGTAATTTCTCTCGGCGCTGAATGTTCTTTACCCCTCTCCTCTTGTGGGAGAGGGATAAATTTTTTTAACGCTCCGGCAAATAACGCGCCATAACCCGATAAAGATCATCGCACAACGCGTCGAAATCGCCGCGCGCAGAAACATCGGCAATCGCTTGCGCGCTCATTTGGTGATAACGATCGGGGGCATTCGCCAGTTGTAAAACTGCCTCCGCCAACATTTCCGGGTCGAGCATTTTCGGCGGCGCCAGCTCATCGGTGTTCGGCCAATAAACGAGCGGGAAGGCAGGCATCGAAGTCTCTGTCAGCGCCTGATATGCCTCGCGCGATAAAGTCGGCGTCAAACAAATCCCCGTCACGCCGTCGCGCACGGCTTCCGGCAAACCATCGACCGCCGCCGCGATCACCGGCACGCCCCATGCTGCCGCTTCGACGCAAGTCAAGCCGAACGCTTCGTGCATTGATGTGCTGACGTAAATGTCGATCTCTTTGTAAAACGCCGCCATGTCGTCGAGCAAGCCGATCAAGTGAACTTTTCCCTGCAAGCCGTGTTTGGCGATCAACGCTTCAAGCGCCGCTTGTTCCGATCCCGTTCCGGCGATGATCGCTTCGGCATCGATGCCGCGCGCGCGCAACGCCTTGACTGTCAATACCAACAAATCAAAACATTTCAACGGAACCAAGCGGCCGGCGCTTCCCAGTACCAGCGGCTTGTTTTCTTTCAGCACGCGCGGCGCGACGGTTTTCTTTTCAGGCAACACGCCGGGACGCAAGGCGTTCAAACACACATCGACCGATTGTGTGAGCTGATATTTCAATTGCAGCATTCGCTTCGCCGCTTGCGACACCGAGATCACGCCATCGACGCGCCGGAAAAAAGCATCCGCCAGCGCGGAGTCGTGAGGGTACCACGCGCCGCCGTGTTCGTAATACAACATCGGACAAGGCCAGCACAAAGACGAGGGAGCATCGATAAATTGATTCCAGACCAGAATCAAATCGGGCTGCGCTTTTCGGATCAGCCTCTCACGATTGGCGGCGCGCCATGTGCGCGGCCATCGCGGTACCGGAAATCCCGAAAAAAGGCGACTGCAAAAAAATGGCGAGAGGCGAAGAATTGCCGGCGCAATCGCCGACGCTATCGCGTAATGATTGGCAAGCGTGAAATGCCGCACCGAGAACGGCGGCGGATGCGCCAGAAAATCGGCAAACATTCGCTCGACGCCGCCGACGGTTCGCACGTTGACGAGGTGCAGAATGCGGCAAGGTTTTTGCGTTGCGCTCATTGGCGTTGTGCTCACTGAGTGCGCCCCGTTCGCGCAATCGCGCGACGGTAGGCTTCGAGCATCACGCTCATCATGTGCTCGAAAGTCATCTCGCGTTGCGCGCGCTCAAAAGCGGCGTCGCGCAATTTGGCCGCCAGCGGCGGCGACGAAAGCAGCGTCCGAACGGCGTCGCTCAAAGCGTCAACATTTCCCGGCGCGCACAACACGCCGGTTTCGCCGTCGGTAATCATCTCCGGCAAACCGCCGACCCGAGTAGCAATGATGTTGCGCCGCATCAGCGCCACTTGCGCAATCAATCGCGTCTGCGCTTCGGTGCCGATGGAAGCGATCACGACAATATCCGCCAACGCCAGATAGCGCTCGATATCGTCCTGATAGCCGAGAAACAGAATATCTCTTCCCAGCGCATCACCCGCCGCGTTTAGAACTTCTTCACGGTACGCCGCCGTTTGCGTCGTGGCTTCGCCGACTTGAATGAATAGCGGCAGATTTTCTGATGAATTTTCTCTATCTTTCAACAACGCCCGCGCCACTTCGACGAAATAAAGCTGGCCTTTGTCGGGGCGAATCATGCCGATGTTGGCGATCACCGTCCGGCTGCTGTCGATGCCCAATTCTTTTCGCAAATCGCTCGCGTCAACATTCGGATGAAACCGCGCCGGATCGACGCCGGCCGGCACGGCCGTGATTCGCTCGGGGTTTGCCAACTTTTGCGCGATCAACATCTCGCGGATTTTCGCCGCCGTTACCAGCACGCCGTGATTGCCGTGTCGCCAAACGAAACCATGCGTGCCGCTGTCCTTGATCGGATCGGTCACGTGACGGCTGCGAATCACCGCGACCGACGTCAGCGCTTTGACGAGCGCGCCGTAGAAACTGTCGCGGCTGCCGTGGCAATCCAGCACGTCGATGCGTTCGAGTTTCAAAAAGCGCAGCAGCGTTAGCAAAGTCGAAGGATGCAGCGATCCGCGCAACGGCAACGCGAATGTCGGCAAGCCGCGCTTTTGCGCTTTCTCCAGAATTTTCGAGCGCGGGCGCGCGATGATCGTCGTCGGATAATCGCGCGCGTTGAGCCATTCCGTCTGCTCGACGACGCGCAATTCCTGACCGCCCCAATCCATCGAGGATTCGATGTGGGCAATGTGAATGCCGCTCATGCGTCGCTCCGCCGGAGCGGTAAGCCTGGCGGCGCGGCACGCGCGAGTACCGCCAACAGCGTGATGAACAACACCGTTGCTTCGCGGCTGAAAAACAACACGTCGGTCAGCCCCGAAAAAACATACGCAAAAATCACGCCCAGCAGCGCCAGATTTTTCGGCGCCGCATGGCAACTTCGACGCCAACCCAAAGCGGCGGCGGTAAAATAAACGCACAGCAACAACACGCCGCCCGCCACGCCGCGCAACGACAATTCTTCAAGCAGTTCGTTGTGCATATTGACGCTGCTGTAATGCGATGCCACCGGATCGAGTCGATGGCGCTCAACTGCTTCGTCGATGATTTGTGCGCGTTGTTGATAGCCGCCGCCCAGCCACGGCGATGGTTTGAAAACCATCACGCTGGCGCGCCACAACTCGAAGCGCGTCCCGAGCGACGTTGCTCGATTCTCGCCCGAAACATATTGGCTGATGTCGTTTTGCGCTTCCATCAGGCGCGGCTTGACCAGCAAGGAATAACAGCCGGTCAGCACGATCGCGCCCAACAGAGCAGCCACGCCCAACACTTTCCATTTGCGAATGCGTTCGCTCAAAATAATCAACAACGCGCTGCCGATAAAAAAACAGAGCAAGGCTGTTCGTGTTTCCGTCCACAAAACAGCACCCAGCGCCAGCAAGCCGATAACTGCCGGCGCCAACCAATGTTTCTTTTCGTTGATTTGTCGCATCAGTTGCAAACCGAAGTACGCAAAGAACACCGCCGTCACTTCGTAAGCGAAAAGTGTCGCCCGCTGCCACCGCTCGCCGCGCGCTTGGTGCAGAATCAATTCCTGTACCGCCGTCGCGATGAGGCCGAGCATCAGCGCCGCGCACAAGGCGCGAAACCAGCGCTCATGAAAAGACGGCGCGCGTGTTGATAAATAGCCGATCAACAACAAGCCCATCAAAAAACGGTTGGCTGTCGAGAGATAAACTTGCCAGGCGTCGATGGTTGGGAAAAAAGTTCCCGCTTCCGCGACCGTGTGCGCGACGCGGTAAAGCGCAAACGTTGCCAGCGCTGCCAATAAAAGCAAAACGCCAGTGTCGGGACGCTTTCGGTCAAACGCCCAAGCGATTCCGGCCAGGCCGCAAGCGAAATAAAAAAGTTTGCGCGCTTCAACCGGAAACGGCACCGCCAAAAACAAAACGATCAGAGTCAGGCCGTAAACAATCCATTCGAGCCAGGAGGTTTTTATTGAACGGCGGATGGCGGCCTTCGGCCTTATCCGCCCTACGCCGCCGTCGTTCATTTCCGGCGCAGCTCTTTCCGGTTTTTCAAGAGCAGCCGCTTGTGGTTGACGCTGAGGCGCGGCGACAATAAAAACGCTCCCAGCGGAATGGCTTCCATTAGCGCCGCGATGGCTTTTCGATTGTCGTCGCTTATATCTTTGGCGTTATCCAGCAAAACGCGGCACTGCTTCACGCATAGCGCTTCAAAAAGACGCTGCTGCTGATCGTCCTTGACGCCCTTCTTCAGCTTGGCCAGCATCGCCAGCATGTTGCCCGCTTTGACGTTGTTCAGCTTGGTCGAAGTGCTGCGGTCGTGCTGACGGTAATAATAAACCTGCGTTTCTGAAATCAGAATGTGCGGCGACTGCGCAAAAATATCGGGAACGATGAAAATATCTTCGTAGCACTCCATTTCGGGAAAGCACAGCGTTTCAAACAATCGGCGCGAAAAGAGGCAGCCGATCAAGTGCCCCATGTAACGCCGATGCCGCAACAGCGCTTCCCACAATTCCGCCGCATTCACAGGAGTGAAGGGCGCAGTTTTCGCGGGGCGCAGCATCGGCGTTCCCTGAAAGCGCTGCAACGCCGTCACGATCATATCGACGGGTCGTTTTTCTTCGGCGCTGTTCTGTATTTGCTGCAACAAAATCTCGCAGGCGTTGGGTGCCAGCGCGTCGTCGCCATCGACGAACATCAGATAAGGCGCCGTCGCCAGCGCCAATGCTGCGTTGCGTGTTTTGCCGACATTGCGAAACGAAACGTATTTGACTTTGACGCAGGGGTGCTCTTTGGCAAAAGCGTCGATCAACTCGCCGGTTGCGTCGGTCGAAGCGTCGTCGATCAACACCAGTTCGAGAGGGTCGAGGCCGATGGTTTGTGCGGCCAGCGACGCCAGCGTCGCGGGAAGATACGCGGCTTGATCGTGCGCTACCAGCAGGAGGGAAAGTTGAGGCTGCTTTTGCATATTGTTGTTTAGTCTACCGGCTGCTCATGAAATTGCAAATAATGGAGCTTGGCATAGACGCCCTGCTGCGCCAGCAAAGCGCGGTGCGCGCCCAATTCGGTGATTCGCCCGTTTTCCATGACTGCAATCCGGTCGGCGTTCTCGATGGTGGACAAGCGATGCGCAATCACAATCGTCGTCCTGTTTTTCATCAGGTTTTCCAGTGCCGCCTGCACCAAACGCTCGGATTGCGTATCGAGCGCGCTGGTGGCTTCATCCAATATCAAAATCGGTGCGTTCTTGAGCAACGCCCGCGCAATGGCCAAACGCTGCCGCTGCCCACCCGACAAGCGCACGCCTTTCTCGCCGATCAGCGTGTCGAAACCTTCCGGCATCGCTTCGATGAAATCGAGCGCGTTGGCGGCGCGCGCCGCTTCGACAACGGCGTCGCGGTCAACCTGGCGATCGCCCGCACCCTGATGCCCGTAAGCGATATTCGCCGCCACGCTGTCGTTGAACAGCACGACATCCTGACTCACCAGCGCGATTTGCGAGCGCAAACTCGCCAGCGTAATCTCATTGAGCGGCGCGCCGTCGAGCAAAATTTCTCCCGACTGCGGAATGTAAAAGCGCGGAATCAAACTGACCAGCGTCGTCTTGCCGCCGCCCGACGGCCCCACCAGCGCCAGCGTTTCGCCCGGCTCAATGTTGAGCGTGATGCCGGCCAAAGCGTCGCGCTCGGCGCGCGCGTAGCGAAAGGTCACGTTGCGAAAAGACAACGCGCCGCGCGTTTCATTCAACACCTGCGTTCCGTGATCCGGCTCCGGCGCTTCGTCGAGGAACGCGAAAACACTTTCGGCAGCGGCCAGCCCGCGCTGCAACGACAGCGAAACGTTGGTGATGCGCTTGATCGGCGCGAACACCCTCACCATCGCCGTCACGAACGTCACGAAGCCGCCCGGCGTCAACGCATCCTGTCGCGCCAAAACGCCCGCATAGTACAACACCGCCGACAACGCGCAAGCGATGATCAACTGCGTCACGCCAGTGTTGACCGATGAAGTCACGCGCTGCTTGACGTGATTCTGGCGAATCGCCTTGGCGCCTTCGGCGAAGCGTCCGGTTTCATACGTCTCGCCGTTATAAACCTTGACCACGCGCTGACATTCGATGCTTTCTCCCAACACTTGCGTCAACTGTCCCATTTGCTTCTGATTTTCGCGCGACAGTCCGCGCAATCGGCGACTGATGTACTGGATGCAGATCGCCACCGCCGGAAACACCAGAAAGCACACCAGCGTCAAGCGCCAATCGGTATAAAGCAACAGGCCGAATAACCCCAACACGGTCAAACCGTCCTTGACGGTGATGGTGATGACGTTGAAGCCGGCCTCGGTGATTTGATTTACATCGTTCATCACCCGCGACACCATGCGACCCGACGATTGATTTTCATAGTACGCCACCGGCAATCGCAACAGGAGTTTGAACATTTCCTGCCGCAAGCGTTGCACCAGATGTCCCGACAGCCAACTTGTCGAATATTCGTTGACGAAGCTCGACAAGCCGCGTAACAGGAAAAGACCGATGATGGCCAGCGGCACCCACACCATTGTTTGCGGGTCTTTGCCGACGAGGCCGCCGTCCACCAGCGGTTTCATCAATGAAACGAAAGCCGGTTCGGTCGCGGCAGCAATCGCCATCGCGATCAGCGACAGCGCAAACACTTTCCAATAGCCGCACAAATAGCCCAGCAAACGCTTGTAAAGCGTCCAACTGTTGGCGGTTATTTTTTTGGGCGGCGCCATATCGTTTCGATGGGATTTATGGAAAACAGATAACGGGACTCCGAAAAAAAACGGAGTTAATCGAACATTATAAAGAAGCGGACGGCGCTCCGCTATCATAAAGGCGCTCAAAGCGTCTTTTCTTCGGCGTTTTTGGGGTAAATCCGCACCATGACGATCCGCGGCCCCTTCATTTTCTTGACCACCGCGTCGAATCGGTCAAATTCGATCTTTTGCCCTTCTTCGGGAACATCGCCCAGCTTCTGCATAATCAGCCCGCCGACGGAGTCCACGCCCGATTCTTCAATGTCGATGCCGAGCGCTCGCTCCAGAGTGAAAATCGGCAGACTGCCTTTGCCGATCAGCGTGCCGTCGTCGAGTTGCACCCACTCGCGCTGCGATTGCCGGAATTCGTCGCGGATTTCGCCGACCAGCGCTCCCAGCACATTGTCCATCGTGATGAAGCCGAGCGGCCGCCCCTTCTGCGTCGTCACCACCGTAAAGTGCGGCGCACCCTGACGGAAGCGTCGTAACAATTCGGTCGCCGGCAAGTGCGTCGAAACCGTTTCAATCGGTCGCGCCAGGGCTTCGAGAGAAATCGGCTCGTTGCGTTGAATTGCGTGAAAGACATCCTTGACGTGAACGACACCCTCCACGTTGCCCTTCTCATCGAGATACGGATAACGGCTGAAACGATGGCCGACCATTTTTTCCAGATTATGATCGAGGCCGTCTTTCGCCGATAACACCACCATCTCATTGGCCGGCCGCATCAAATCGCCGACATCGAGATCGCGGAAATCGAGCGCTTGCGCTAACACTTTCCATTCGTCGCCGGTAGCGGAAGCGTTGGTGCGCGAACTGCGCAGAATCACTTTCAATTCTTCCGGCGAATACTGACTGTCTTGCAGCGTCTCGGTGTTGAGTCTCGTCAGCCGCAAAAGATAATTGGCGCTGTGATTCAGCATCCAGATTGCCGGATACATCACCCAGTAAAACACATAGAGCGGAAACGCCGTCCAGATGCCGACCTTTTCGGCGCGGCGAATCGCCAGCATCTTCGGCGCTTGTTCGCCGACGACGATGTGCAGATACGAGATTGTGAAGAACGCGATGAAGAATGAGACGCCGTGCAAAACCCCGGCGTTGTCAACGCCGAGCTTTAATAACAACGGGCGCAACAACTGTGCAAACGCCGGCTCGCCGATCCACCCCAGCCCGAGTGACGCCAGCGTGATGCCGACCTGACAAGCCGACAGATAAGCGTCAAGATGCGCGTGAACATTGAGAAGAATGCGACCGCGCCAGCCGTAAGTTTTGGCGATGGCTTTGACGCGGGTCTGCCGCAACTTGACCAGTCCGAACTCGGCCGCCACGAAAAAGCCGTTCAGCAGAACCAGCAAAAAAGCGACGAAAACGAGAAAAAGATTCTGCCCCATGAAAAAGGCTCTGCCCTTATGGCCGGATGCGCTGGAACGAAAGAGCAGCTATTTTGCCTGATTGTCGTTGGATTGTCAGGTTATCAGGGATCAGAGGTCAAGCTCCTTCCCCCTCTGGGGGAAGGTCAGGATGGAGGCGTAGGGGATATCTGTGATCGCCCGCAGCCGCGCTTTTCTCTCCTCCTGTCCTGAGCTTGTCAAAGGGCTCGCAGGAGAGGGTGGGCGTAGAGGCGGGTTTCAAACCCGCCCTGCGGCATCACACGATTGGCACGGTTTCACCTTTGCCATCATTCTGCGCGAAGTCGCAGAATCCAAAAAATGGCAGCATGGATTCTGTGACTCAGCTTCGTTTCGCGCAGAATGACAAAGACGATCCTTCGCCATAAGCGCGATGAAATCCTGTGACTCAGCTTCGTTTCGCGCAGAATGACAAAGGGGCGGGCGGCAGAGTGCCGTCCCTACGAGCGAGCGCGCCCAATGCATCACGCTCAAAAAACGGGCGCTTGCGCGCCCGTTTCTCTCCCCCTTGCTTCTATTTTTTCGTGCGATCAATATTTTTCGAACATCGTCTGAACTTGCTTCGGATCATGTGTTTTGGTCAGCGCCAGCAGCAGCAATATCCGCGCCTTTTGCGGGTTTAACGTGCCGGACGCCACAAAGCCGTATTTAGCGTCATTGATTTCGGCGTCCAGCGTCGTCGCACCAGTCGGCACGCGCGAGGAGCGCACCACCACAATGCCGTTTTTCGCCGCGCTTTCCAGCACTTCAAAAATCTTGTTGTACAGATTGCCGTTGCCCACGCCCGCCGAAACGATGCCCTTGTAACCGGCATCGACAAGCGCCTTCGCCGGCAACTCGGAAGCGTTGGCGTAGTTGTAAATGATGCCTACCTGCGGCAGCTTGTCGAGTTTGGAGACATCAAATTCCGCCTTGTCGGTGTGCAAGCGTTCCGGGCTACGCTGATATGCCACCTTGCCGTTATACACATAGCCGAGCGGCCCGAAATTCGGCGACACGAAAGTCTGCACTTCCGTCGTGCTGGTCTTGGTCACGTCGCGCCCGTCGAGCACCACATCATTCATCGCCACCATCACGCCGCGCCCCTTCGACGCCGGGCTGGCCGCCACGACTACCGCGTTAAACAGATTGAACGGACCGTCGGCGCTCATCGCGTTCGACGGACGCATCGCGCCGACCAGCACCACCGGCTTGTCGCTCTTGACGGTCAGGTTCAGAAAATACGCGGTTTCTTCCATCGTGTCGGTGCCGTGCGTAATCACGATTCCGTCCACATCTTTTTGCGCGAGCAATTCGTTGACGCGCTTGGCGAGTTTCAGCCAGACATCATCATTCATATCCTGCGAACCGATTTTCACCACTTGTTCGCCGGAAACATTCGCCACGGTTTTCATTTCCGGTACTGCATCGATCAGCAAATCGATGCCGACCTTGCCCGCCGTGTATTGTGTTTGCGTCGCCGATTGACTGACGCCGGCAATCGTACCGCCGGTAGCGAGAATCCGCACATTGGGCAAATCGGCAGCCATCGCGTTTGCGCCGAAAACACATCCTGCAACCAGAGAAAACCACATTCCGATTTTCGTGAAACCTTTCATGAGAAACTCCTGACATTGCTTTAAAAGAGGCGCTCATTATCTCTTGCTAAAACGCAAAAGAAAATAACGTTTTGTGAATTGTGCATGCGCAAAAGACATAGTTTCAAACAGAATTTTACAGAGCAGTTATGGACACTCTTCACGCCTCATTTCACGCTATTTGGCGCATCGACGAACGCGAATGCGGAAAATCCGGCGCTGCTTGCGGCGTGAAAACGGCCTTGCTTGTTGGCATTTTCAAAAGACGTTACAATCTTTTCCAATAATTTTGGGGAATACTTTTTGAGAAACCCAAAGCAAAGAGGCCAATATGCACATCATCATCGCCGCCATCACCGCCCTTGCCGCCCTTATCTATGCGCTGTACAGACTGCAAGATGCCGGCGTGGATTTGAATTCGTTTAACCCATTCACCTGGTATCGCCGCCACCAATGGAAGAAAAATTTTCACGCGCATCCGGCGTTGGCCGTCAGCAATCCGATGGACATCGCCGCCGTCGCTCTGCTGCACGTCGCCGAACTGAAAGGCGAATTGACGCGTGAAACGCGGCAGACACTGCTGAATCTTTTTCAGAGCACATTCAAGATCGACGAAAAAACGGCGAGCGAACTTTTCTCATCGACGAGTTTTCTGTTGAAAGACGGCTTGTTTGAAAAACACGCTTCCCGCTTCATAGAAGAACGGTGGAACGCATTGGACGCGGCTCAAGCGCAACAAATCGTTCCTCTCATTCAGAAAATTGCCGAGTCTGACGGCTTGCCCAACTCGCGGCAAAACGCTTTTCTCTCGCTCTTGAAAGAGAAAACGCAGCCTCAGCCCGGTTCCTTTTGGTAGGCGGAATCGGAAAAAATCATGCAATGGGAGGACATTCGTTATTTTCTCGCGCTGGCGCGTCACGGCAGCCTGTCTGCCGCCGCCCGCGCGTTGCAGGTTGAACACTCGACCGTCAGCCGTCGCGTTGTTGCTCTGGAAGAGACAATACAACTCCAATTGTTCGATCGCCAGCCGCGCGGCTGGCAACTGACCGTCGAAGGTCACGCGCTGTTGCCCTACGCCGAGCGCGTCGAGCAGGAGATGCTCTCTTTCTCTCGCGCCACCCTCAGCACTACCGCTGTCGGCGGCGCTGTTCGGCTGTCGGCGCCGTCCTTGCTGCTCAACACGTTTTTGATCCCGCAGCTTGCGTCGCAACGCGCCCGCTGGCCGCTGATCGAGCTTCATGTCTCCGATGAGATACGCTCTGCCGATCCTCTTCACCGTGAAGCCGATCTGGCGATCCGGTTGGGTCGCCCGCAAGACGCGGCGCTGGCCACGCGCCGATTGGCCATCTTGGGTTACGGCCTTTACGCTGCGCCCGGTTACGCGCAAAAGCCGCCGGAAGATTGGCGTTTCATCGGCGCCGACCATCATCTTCGCCACGCGCCCGAACAACAATGGCTGGAAACTTTCAGCAACGGACGCCGCTTTGCGTTTCGTTGCAACCGCTCTTCCGGTATGCTCGAAGCGGCAGTGGCCGGATTGGGCGTCGCCGTTCTGCCGCACTGCATGGCACGCGCCGCCGGCACCCTCGTGACGGTCGAAGGAAGCTTTGATATTCCGCTCCGCGAAATCTGGCTGCTCGTTCACCCCGACGCCCGCCGCATTCCGCGCGTTCAGGTTTTCGTCGATCTGTTGACCGACCTCTTTCAACATCACGCGCGTTTACTGGAAGAAGGCGTGCCACCACCGGATTTGTTCTCGGAAAAATTCGGGGAGACATTCTGAATGGTGGAAACAATGAAAACCGACCCAATGCCCCGCACACAACCGTTGGACATTTGAAACATGACTGATCCAAAGGAACGGTTGACTGATTCGAGCTGCCCACCGAATAAGGAAATTTTGGAGGCGTGGCTTGGAGATAAGCCCTATCAGTTGTGGAAAACGCTGTCTGAACTCATAGACAAAAACTACCCAGGCGTGTTTGTGCCGGAATGGCTATTCGGCGGAAAAAAACACGGTTGGTCACTTCGCTACAAAAAGAGCAAGTCTTTTTGCACTTTTGTTCCTGAAAGAGGAAGGTTCATACTCGTTATCGTTTTTGGCAAGAGCGAAAGAGAGGCGTTCGAGCGCATGAGAACGACAGTTACGCCTCAAACGCAGGAAATCTACGACAACGCAACGACTTACCATGATGGGAAATGGATGGCTTTAACATTGAAAAATAAACGATCGTTGCAGGATGCGCCCGTCCTCCTCGGCATCAAGAGGAAACCAAGCCCGGCAACTCAGTAACTCGGATGAGAGCGCCGAAAGCGCAACCCCGCGCAAGCCGGGTCGCTTCGTTACTTTGCTTCTCGCAATGACACATCTGTTTTGCTCGCGCAGGCTCTGTGAAACGTTCAGCGCAGGCAACGAACATTACACCACCACCAAATTGTCGCGGTGAATCAATTCCGGTTCTTCCATGTGGCCGAGTATCGCTTCGATTTGCGATGAGGGTTGCCGCAGAATGCGGCGCGTGTCGGCGGCGTTGTAGTTGACGAGTCCGCGCGCCAGTTCCTTGCCGGTTTCGTCGTAGCAGCCGACCGCTTCGCCGCGCTCAAATTCGCCTTCAACCCGAATTACGCCGATGGCCAGCAAACTTTTTCCTTCTTGCGTCAGCGCTCTCGCCGCGCCTTTGTCAAGATAGAGTTTCCCCGCCAGTTGCAAGTGATCGGCAAGCCATTGTTTACGCGCCAGCAATGTTGCCGTCTCGGCGATCAGTTGGGTGCCGATGCGCTCGCCTTGCGCGAGGCGCGTCAGCACATTTTTTTCGCGGCCACTGGCAATCACAGTCGAAGCGCCGGAACGGGCGGCGCGTTTGGCGGCCAGCACTTTGGTCAACATGCCGCCTTTGCCGATGCCGGAACCGGCGCCGTCAGCCATCGCTTCCAGCGCCGGATCGTCGGCGCGCGCCTCTTCGATCGGCGTCGCGTCCGGATGCCGACGCGGATCGGCGGTAAACAAACCGATTTGATCCGTCAACAAAATCAGCACGTCGGCTTCGATCAGATTGGTCACCAGCGCGCCCAGCGTATCGTTGTCGCCGACTTTGATTTCTTCGGTGGTAACGGTGTCGTTTTCGTTGATGATCGGAATAACGTCGAGCGCCAGCAGCGTACGCAACGTCGAACGCGCATTCAGATAACGCCGCCGGTCGGAGAGGTCTTCGTGCGTCAACAAAATTTGCGCGGTGCGCAACCCCGACGCCGCGAAAGCGGTTTCGTAAGCGTTCGCCAATCCCATCTGCCCGACGGCGGCAGCAGCCTGCAACTCCGGTATCGCGCTCGGTCGCGTCGCCCATCCCAGACGTTTCATGCCTTCGGCGATGGCGCCCGACGACACCAGCACAATTTCTTTGCCGGTTTTTTTGATTTGCGCGATTTCCGTTGCCCAGCGCAACACGGCTTCATGATCGATGCCGCGTCCTTCATCGGTGACCAGACTGGAACCGACTTTGACGACGATGCGACGGGCGTCTGCCACGACCGAACGTTTCATGATGTTTCTCCCTGCCGGAGTTTTGATGGTGCATCAGAGGGCGCATCTATCGGCGCCGGCGTCAGCAGCACCGGCGTATTGTTTTCTTCTTCCGGCGGCAACGCTTCCGCCGGATGTTCATCGAGCCAATATGAAATTGCTTGCATCAGCGCCGCGCAACCGCTGCCGGTCAAGGCGCTGATCGCGTAAACTTTTTCTTCCCAGCCGAATGCTTGTGCAAAATTTTTGATGCGCGCTTCGCGCTCGCTTTCTTCGATCATGTCGATCTTGTTCAACACCAGCCAGCGCGGCTTGTGATACAGCGCTTCATCGTAGCGCCGCAATTCTTCGACGATGGCGCGCGCTTCTTGCACCGGATCGGTGTCGGGATCAAACGGCGCCAGATCGACGACGTGCAAGAGCAAACGGGTGCGCTGCAAATGGCGCAAAAATTGATGACCCAAACCGGCGCCTTCGGCAGCGCCTTCGATCAAGCCGGGAATGTCGGCCATCACAAAACTTTTGTCCATATCGACGCGAACCACGCCCAAACTCGGCGCCAGCGTCGTGAACGGATAGTCGGCGACTTTCGGTTGCGCCGCGCTGACGGCGCGAATCAACGTTGACTTGCCGACGTTGGGCATACCCAGCAAACCGACATCGGCCAACACTTTTAATTCGAGATGCAAACGCCGCGCTTCGCCTTTCTCGCCGGGCTGAAATTGTTTCGGCGCGCGATTGGTGCTCGACTTGTAATGCAGATTGCCCCAGCCGCCGCGCCCGCCCTTCGCCACTAACGCGCGCGCTTCGTGATGCGCGAGATCGGCGAGTGTTTCGCCGGTGTCGGCATCGCTCACTACCGTGCCGACCGGCACGCGCAGCACTTTGTCGTCGCTGCCACGCCCGTATTGATCCGCGCCGCCTCCGTTCTCGCCGCGTTTGGCGCGAAAGATTTTGAGAAAGCGGTAATCCAGCAACGTGTTGATGTTGCGATCCGCGATCAGGTAAATGCTGCCGCCGCGCCCGCCGTCGCCGCCGTCGGGGCCGCCGCGCGGGATGAATTTCTCGCGGCGAAACGACGCCGCGCCGTTGCCGCCGTCACCCGCATACACTTCGATAAACGCTTCATCGACGAATTTCACGATGTTTTTTCCTTGTGATTCCTGCGATAAAGGATATACATTTCCGTATCGTCTCCATAGCGGTTTCCCGACTTCAACATTTTGAAGCCGTCGAGTGACGGCGCTGTGTTTCGCGCGTTCGCTGGCACATTGGCGGTGTTGTATTCCACCAGAAGCAGCGGACACGCCGCCGCTGCCGGATCATTTTCGGGAAGCGTTTTTATCTTCGCATAGTAATAAAAAATCGCGCGCTGCGCTTCGCCGACATCGCGGCTTGTCACGCAACCTTCCGTCGCATAAGGCTTCAACATTTTCGCCACCACTTCATAGCTGCGCCGCGAATCGACGTAAGGCATCCACATCGTCGCCACCAGTCCCCAAATCAACATCATTCCCACCGCCCAGTTCAACACGGCGCGCTGATTCGATTGTCGTGCCGGTCGCACCAGCAAAAACCACAGGATCGTCAGAAACAACGCAATTGAAGCGCCGCGCAAACGAAACTTCGGTTGATAGCCGACCACCGCATCGCGGAACAATTCCGCCGCATACGAGCCGAGGCCGTTGAGGTACGCATCCCACCAGAAGAACCACAGCGCCATCGCCGTCAGTCCGAACGTCAGAATGCCGAACCAGTCAAGTCCCGCCGAACCGCCGCGCGGCAAGGTCTCGACTTCCGCCGCCGCCAGCAACGCCAGCGGCGCCAGCAGCGCCATCGCTTCGATCGATCGAATATCGGGCATCAGCAACAGCGCCGCCGCGCTCGTTATCGCTACGACTGCCGGCAAAATCACTTGCGGCGTCCGGAAACCGCCGTTGAATCCGCGCGCCCGAATCCAGATCAGCCACGCAATCAGTGGCCACGCCGGAAACGCCATCCACGGCAAGTTGCGTCCCAGCCAGCCGAGGTTACCGAAGATTTCGCGTCCGCTCCACCACAGCGACGGGCTTTGCGCTGCCCACCATTGCGCAAACAATTCCGGCGAACGCTGATGAAGTCCCCACGGCCACAGCGCGTACAATGCGAGCGCCAGCACCAGCGCAATGCTCAGCGTCGCCCCATAGGTTTTCTTCCGCCAACCCGAATGCAGAAGCGGCAACAGCAGCGCCGGCAACAGCAACCAGAACCACGCCGACAAATTGTACGAGAACGCGCCCAGCGTCAGCGCGCCGCCCAGTAACACGCCGGCCAGCCCGGGACGCCGCAACGCCAGCGCCAGCGCCAGCATCCCCAGCGCCACCGCCGCCATCAGCCCCAGTTGAGGCGACAATTGGTGAGCGCGTTCAAACAGGCCGACTAAGCCGATCAAGATCAGCGTCGGCAACCAGCGCTGCGCTCTGCCGTCCGCTTTGTCGTTATTCCTGTCGCCGTTTCTGTTATCGCTTCGATAACCGATCTTGCGGTAGCGGCTCAATTCATGCCCCGTCAGCGAGACACAGCCCAGCGTGAACAAAAGCAACACTCCCGCCGCCAGCCGCGCCGCGTCGTGTGCGTCGAGCCAGGGCGTCGCCATCTTCATCGTCAACGCCGCCAGTTGCGACACCAGCGGTCCATAGACGAAATACGGCTCGCCGATCAGCGACGGCACGAGAAGATCGCGCGTGTTGACCATCTCCCAGGCGATGACGATCGTCCGCGCGTCCTCGCCCTTCCACGGCGCGTGGCCGGTCAGCCCCAGCGCCACCCACGCCAGACACAGCAACACCAGCCCCGCCAACTTCAACGGCTGCCATCGGTCGCGCGATACGCGAGAGCCGACAGTTGAGGCATGAGAAAGATCAAGCGGCATGGTGGGCGGATTCCGTGGCTTGGGAGAGAGTGAATGTCAAATTATAGAGAAGATAAAGGGAAGCGCGGGAAGAAAATGCGGAGAAAGAAAGGGGCAAGAAAAAAGGCAGCATCGGCTGCCTTTTTGCCATCGTTTCGCTTCGCGCTTCGTTCAGCCCGCAGCAGCAGTGGCAGACGTCCGCTTGTTGCCGTAGCGCTGACGGAATTTCTCGACGCGACCGGCCGTGTCCACGATCTTCTGCTTGCCCGTGTAAAACGGGTGACAATTCGAGCAAACTTCGATGTGATAGGCGCGACCCAGCGTCGAGCGCGTTTTGAAGGTGTTGCCGCAACTGCACGTTACGTCAATCTCACTGTATTTCGGGTGAATATCGGCTTTCATCAATCATCCTTTCTAGAGGCACAACGCCCCGTCAACCACCGGTCCATCTGCGGACGCTTTGCGAACCCGCCGCCGGGAGAATTAAATATTATCCTCTGAAAACGGCGGCAAGGCAAGGTGTGGGAGCCTGTGCAAAACGATTATATGCCAAGCTCGCTGTGCGAGCCGAGACGAACGAGGCGCAGTGTCCGCGCGTCCGGTTTCGAGTAAATCAGCACCAGATCAGGCTTGACGTGGCAATCCCGATGGTCTTTCCAGTCGCCGGTCAAGGCGTGGTCTTGATGGCGCGGCGCAAGCGGCTCGTCTTTCGCCAACTGTTCAACCAAATCGAGGAATCCGGCGCGCAGCGCCTCTTTGTGCGACCCTCTGGCTTCGCGTTTCAAGTCTCGTTTGAAGGGCGCGGTTTGCTTAATCGTCCGCATACAGCTCCGCCCGAAGCTCGTCGAGCGTGACGGTTTCCACCTTGCCCGCACGGCCGTCCAGCATCGCCTGAATCGTCTCCGCGTTCGGAATCAACGGCTCGAAGGGCAGTTTTTTTTCACGCGCCACTCTGGTGAGCAGCAACCGCACCGCGTCGGACACGGTCAACCCCATCGCGGCCAGAACGGCAGAGGCTTCTTCCTTGATCGCGCCGTCGATGCGCGCCTGTACGAGTTGATTTGCAGCCATGATGATTTCTCCTGCCGTATGGAAATGAATTACATTGTAATTCATTTCCGAATGAGGTGCAAATCCAAGAAGGAATCACCCCGCCTGCCGTTTGACCCAATCAACATAGCGGTCCATCCAGCCTTGCAGGAATTTCCGGCTGCCGTCGCCGATATTGCCGTCGGCATCGAAAAGACCGTCTTTGGCTTGAAGGAAAACTTCCGGCTGACCCAGCGTCGGCACGTCGAGGAAAGCGAGGACGTTGCGCAGGTGTTGCTGTGCCAGCGCCGTGCCGATGGCGCCGATCGAAACGCCGAGGATGCCCGCCGGTTTGCCGCCCCAGACGCTCTGACCATAGGGGCGCGAGGCGTGATCGAGGGCGTTTTTGAGTACGCCGGGAATCGAG
>JAITBX010000106.1 GCA_031283405.1 Burkholderiales bacterium
GTTCTCGGCATTGAGCGACGCGGAAGGCTTGGCGTTGTTGGAGTTGGACGCCGCCATTGCGTTGCGGGAAAAACATTACACGCGGCGCTTGTTGCTGCTCGAAGGCTTTTTCTCCGAAGAGGAATTGCAGGAAATCGCTCATCACCGCATTGCTATCGTCGTTCATCATCGCGATCAGGTTGCCGCGCTTGAACGAACCGGCTTGAAGCGCTCGCTGGAAGTTTTTCTGAAGATCAATACCGGCATGAACCGTCTGGGCGTTGCCCCCGACGAAACCACCGAACTGTGCGAGCGTCTGAACGCTTCTTCGGCAGTGGCAGCGTTGCGCTTGATGACGCACCTCGGGCAAGCGGAAACCAAGGCGGGCGCCGAAGCGCCGCTGGCGATTTTCAAGGAGGCGTGTCAGGGTTTTCCTTATCCGCGCTCGATTGCCAATTCGGCGGGCGTGCTGCGCTACAACGATGTCGGCGGCGACATCGTTCGCCCGGGGCTGATGCTTTACGGCGTATCGCCCTTGCCGGATCAAACAGCGGCTTCGCTGGATCTGCGCCCCGTGATGTCGCTGCGCTCGGAGTTGATTGCCGTGCGCGATGTGCCGGCGGGTCAATATGTGGGATACAGTGATGTTTACCGGACGACGAAGCTGACGCGCATCGGCGTCGTGGCGTGCGGCTACGCCGACGGTTATCCGGTGACGGCGCGCAACGGCACGCCGGTGCGCGTCGCGGGAAAACTGGCGACGCTTGCCGGACGGGTGTCGATGGACATGCTGACCGTTGACATCACCGACATTCCCGAAGCGCGCATCGGCAGCCCGGTACAACTGTGGGGCGAAGACTTGCCGGTCGAAGAAGTGGCGCGCTGGTCCGGCACGATACCCTATCAATTGCTGTGCGGCGTGACGTCGCGAGTGCGCTTCGTCACAACCGAGGTCGGACGAATTGATTTTGAGTTATAGCAACAAAGCGCTTTCGCAACGTTTCAAAAAACGGAGGAGTGGGCAGTGTATATCGTAGTGACGGGCGCGGCGGGATTTATCGGCGCCAATCTGGTCAAGGCGCTGAATGCGCGCGGCGAAACCGACATCATTGCCGTCGATCATCTGGCGCGCGCCGACAAATTCAAAAATCTGGTGGGCTGCGACATTGCCGATTACTTCGACCGCGATGACTTCATCGACCATCTCGAACAAGGCGCGTTTGAAGACGACATCAGCGCGGTTTTGCATCAAGGCGCGTGTTCCGACACGATGGAAACCGACGGGCGCTACATGATGAGCAACAACTATCGCTACTCGATGACGTTGCTCGAACATTGCCAAAATAACGACATCCCGCTGATTTACGCATCGAGCGCTTCTGTCTATGGCGCGGGCAAAACGTTCGTCGAAGAACGCGCTCACGAAGCGCCGTTGAATGTTTATGGCTACTCCAAGTTTCTTTTCGACCAAGCCGTGCGGCGCGTTCTGCCCGAGCGAACAGCGCCCATCGTCGGCCTGCGTTACTTCAACGTCTATGGTTCGCGCGAACAACACAAAGGCCGCATGGCATCGGTGGTCTGGCACTTCTTCAACCAATACCGGCAAGACGGGAAAATAAAATTGTTTGAAGGCTGCGATGGTTACGCGGCGGGCGAACAGTTGCGCGACTTCGTGTCGGTCGAAGATGTGGTGAAAGTCAATCTGCACTTTCTCGATCATCCGCAACACTCCGGTATTTTCAACCTCGGCACGGGACACGCCGAGAGCTTCAACGCCGTGGCGCTGGCCACGTTGAACGCGCTGGCGAAACAAGACAACAAAACAACGCGCTCGCTGGAAGAATGGGTGAAAATCGGCGCCATCGAATATGTGCCGTTCCCGCCGCAACTAATAGGCAAATACCAGAGCTACACCCAAGCCGATCTGAAGAAATTGCGCAGCGCCGGCTACAAGGAAACAATGTTCGATGTCGCCACCGGCGTGGCGCGCTATGTCGAAACGTTGGCAAGCGCAGCGTAAATATTGCGTAGGTTGCGGGCTACCGCGCCCATTTACGGCGCTTCGTGAAAAAAATATATTTGGATTGTGCGGCGGTTCTCGGGGTTTGTAGAGGCGGCGCGATGATTTTGTTGATCGGAAATAACTTCAAACTCACAGAACTCGGCAACATTAAAATAAGAATTCAATAAATAATATTCAATCATCCATATTCCATGCTCGAAAGTTTCTGCGCTCAAAGATAGAATTACCTTTCTGTTTTTTCTTCCTATGATTTTTATGTAATCATCCTCGGCCTCCTGAAAGCTAATTTCTCTGATTTGCGGATGCTCTGAGGAAATGGCGCCAGATTTTTCAGCAAAAATAGTAAGTAATTTTTTTGCGGCTTCCGCATCAAAGATGAAATAAATTACATTTTTTAAGGGAGTCTGAATATTCATTTTCGCAAAGGGGAACATGAGGCGTTTTCGAAAGAAGCAGGGTTACGATAATTCTCTCCTTACCGCAACGCCACGATCTGTTGATAAACCATTTGCGGTGTGAGTTCGCGCATACACTTGAAATGTTTGCGCGGGCATTCGCGTTGAAAGCAGGGACTGCATTCGATGTCGATGCGGGCGATGCGGGCGCGCGGCGACAGCGGCGGCGTGTAGATCGGCGATGATGAGCCGAACAGCGCCACCAACGGAACGCCCACGGCGGCGGCGATGTGCATCAATCCCGAATCGTTGCTGACGACAACGCGAGCTGCGGCGATGAGATCGACGGCATCGCCCAAGTCGGTGTGGCCGACAAGATTATGTAATTGTGGCAGTGATGTGCTATTGCTTTGTGGCGCGCTCTGTGTGTTCGGCGTATTCTGCGCGTTTGAACAAGCGGCAGCAACGATTTGTTCGGCCACTGCTTTGTCTTTCGGCGAGCCGACGATCCAGATAACAAAGCCCTCGTGAATCAATCGTTGCGCCAGTTCGGCGAAGTATTCGGACGACCAGCGTTTGGCCGGGCCGTATTCAGCGCCCGGGCAGAAGACGGTGACCGGCGCCGGACTGGCGGAAAGATGCAGCGCATTGAGTGTGGCGCGGCGAAGGTCTTCGCGCGGCAGCAATACCGGCGTCGGCGTTTTGATTTTGTCGGGGGCAGTGTTTGCCGGATAAGCGAGCGCCGCAAAGCGATCGACGAGGCGCGGAAAAGTTTGGGGCAACAATTTGCGGCGATCGTTCAACAATCTGAAACGCGCTTCGCCGGTGTAGCCGATGCGTTGCGGAATGTGCGCGAGGTAAGGAATCAGCGCCGACTTCCAACTGTTGGGCAACACGAAAGCGTGGCTGTAATCGGCGGCGGCGAGATTTTTCGCCAGCGCTTTGCGTTGTTGCCAGTTGAACGCGCCGTGCGACAGCGGATTTTCGATGATACGGTGAACGTGGCGCATGCGCGCATACACCGGCGCGCACCACGCGGGCGCGAAAACGTCGATGACGCTGTGCGGATAACGCTCTTTCAGCAGCGCCGTCAACGGCTCCGTCAACACCGCATCGCCAACCCACGACGGGGCAACGATCAGAATGCGCGGTTCAAGCGAGGACATGGGAGAAGCTGAAATGTTTTTGATTCAATCATCGGACCACTTTATCCCTTACCCACGCTCTCGCCGTTGGCGAGAGTACAAACCCCCGCCCCTTTCGGGACGACCCCTTTCAAAAGGGGTCTTGAAGAGGGGAGAGAGGAAAAATCGTTCGGCAACGCTTTCTGCAAAACCATCATCAAACGTAAGTCAGCCACGCGGCTTTCGATGGGTCGCGGCCTTGCACGATATCGAAGAAGCGCGCTTGCAGTTTTTCGGTAATCGGGCCGCGGCTGCCGATGCCGATTTGGCGGTGGTCGAGTTCGCGGATCGGCGTGATCTCGGCAGCGGTGCCGGTGAAGAATGCTTCGTCGGCACAATAAACTTCGTCGCGGGTGATGCGGCGTTCTCTCACTTCGATTCCCAAGTCGCGCGCCAACTGGATGACCGTGTCGCGGGTGATGCCGTTCAATGCGCCGGACGACAGATCGGGGGTATGCAGCACGCCGCGGTTAACGATGAAAATGTTTTCGCCCGAACCTTCGGCAACAAAACCGGCCGCATCGAGAAGCAACGCTTCATCGTAACCGTCGGCAGTGACTTCCTGATTGGCAAGAATCGAATTGAGGTAATTGGCGCAGGCTTTGGCGCCGGCCATGTGAACATTGACGGGGTAGCGCGTGAAGGAACTGGTCTTGACGCGAATACCTTTGTTCATTCCATCGTCGCCGAGATACGCGCCCCACAGCCAGGCGGCGACGATCATGTGCACCGGATTGGATTTGGCGGCAACGCCCATCGCCGCGCTGCCGTAAAACGCCAGCACCCGAATGTAGCCGGACTTCAATTTGTTGTCGCGGATCGAAGCGAGTTGCGCCGCGTCGATCTCGTCTTTGGTGAACGGCAACTTCATGTTGAAGATGTGCGCCGACCGGAAGAGGCGATCGGTGTGGTCACGCAAACGGAAGATGGCCGTGCCTTTCGCCGTTTCATAACAACGCACCCCCTCAAAAGCGCCCATCCCGTAGTGCAGCGTGTGCGTGAGCACATGCGTCGTGGCCTCGCGCCACGGCACCATTTTTCCGTCTTTCCATATCCAACCATCACGATCCGCCATCGACATGCTGTTCTCCTTCTTCATTTGAACTAAATATTTTAACGGAAGCGGAGCAATGCTGAAAGGGCAAACGAAAAGATTGTTTCGCTGATTTATGTTGATGTTTTATCAGGTGTCGTTGACTTCGGTGGATGGCAGCGGCGTCGGGAAAGGGGTATCTTAGAAAGTCTGGTATATTCTTTCCCCTCTCCCTGCCCCCTTTTGAAAGGGGGTGGCGCGCAGCGCCGGGGGTTTGTCGGGAGAGGGCGCCCCGAAGGGGCGGGAGAGGGCGTAGGGGCGGCATTCTGCCGCTCGCAAATCTTCGGGCGACCACAGGTCGCCCCTACGCATTTTCCACGAGTGAGAGAGGGAGGTTTGTGCATGATTGAATCAAAGATGAACCATAACCGCCGCACACTGCGATGAGAGCACTATGAACCGCCCAACCTCCGAAAATCCTCCGCGCATCGTCGTCCTGACCGGCGCCGGCGTTTCTGCCGAATCGGGGATTCGCACCTTTCGCGCCGCCGACGGTTTGTGGGAAGATCATCGCGTTGAGGACGTGGCGTCGCCCGAAGGATTCGCCCGCAACCCCGAACTGGTGCTGCGTTTTTACAACGAGCGGCGGCGGCAGTTGCACGAGGCTCAGCCCAACGCCGCCCATCGCGCGCTGGCGCGGCTCGAAGAAGCGCTGGACGATCATTTTTTGCTCGTCACGCAAAACGTCGATGATTTGCACGAACGCGCCGGTAGCAAGCGCATCATTCACATGCACGGCGAACTCTTCAAAGCGCGTTGTGTGCGCTCGGGGCGCCTCGTCGAATGGCGAGGCGATCTGACGACACAAGATCATTGCACTTGTTGCGCATCACCGGCGCCGCTACGGCCGCACATCGTCTGGTTTGGCGAAATGCCGCTCGAAATGGATCGCATCTATCAAGCGTTGTCCGAAGCCGATCTTTTTTTGTCGATAGGAACGTCCGGCCATGTTTATCCGGCGGCGGGCTTCGTCGATAGCGCGCGGCGGCACGGCGCCAAAACCGTCGAACTCAACCTTGAACCAAGCCAGAATTTCACGCTGTTCGACGAAACCATCCACGCGCCCGCAACGGAGGCAGTGCCGATGTTTGTGGAAAAATGGCTGGCGCAGATTGCAGAATGAGGTGAAGTTGCTAGAATCGCCCGCCGTCACCGTAGAATTTCAATTCCTGTTTCTGCTGCTGGCTCATTTGTGTGCGGGAGCGGTTCTTGGAAAAATGTTGCGGAGAAAGAGAAGCCTGTTGTTCATAGGTGTGAGTTCGGCATTGCTAACAGTTGTTCCCAACTTCATGTGGATGAGGGAATTTCCTTTATCCCTCCTTGCCGCGTATTTCTTTGTGACTTTTCTGTGCGCAAGTTTGGTTTCTTTGCCCAAACTTCCAGCAAAAGAGAAGGATACGGTGTGATGTGTGTTTTTCGTTTATAGGGCACTGAAAACCATACCGCCGCACGCTAAAATCTGAACAATGGACGCCATCGCACTTGCCGCCTTTCTCGCCGTCACCGAACACGGCTCTTTCTCGCGCGCCGCCGAGCAATTGCATCTGACGCAATCGGCGGTCAGCAAACGCATTTCGACGCTGGAATCCTTGCTTGGCGTCACATTGTTTGACCGGCTGGGGCGCACGATCGTGTTGACTGAAGCCGGGCGCGTTTTGTTGCCGCGCGCCCAGCAGTTGTTGCGCGACCTCGGCGACAGCCGCCGCGCGCTCGCCAACTTGAGCGGCCAGGTCAGCGGCACTTTGAGCATTGCCACCAGCCACCATGTCGGTTTGCATCGCTTGCCGCCGGTGTTGCGCGCGTTCGTCAAAACCTGGCCGCAGGTCAAACTCGATTTGCGTTTCATGGCCTCGGAAGCCGCCGGCGAGGCGCTCTTGCAGGGCGAGGTCGAACTGGCGCTCATCACACTGCCGCTCAAATGCCCGCCGCCGCTCATTGCCGAGCCGCTGTGGGTCGATGTGTTGCGCGTTGCCGTTGCGAACAAACATCCGTTGGCGGCGCACAAAAAAATCACGCCGTTCATGTTGATCGAACATCCGGCGATTTTGCCGGAGCCGGGCACGTTCACCCGCACGCTGATTGAAGATGCGTTTGAACCGCTCGAATTGAAACCGCGCGTCGTGCTGTCCACCAATTATCTGGAGACCATCAAGATGATGGTGTCGGTCGGACTCGGCTGGTCGTTACTGCCGGTTTCAATGCTGGATCACACGCTGACGTCGCCCTTTTTGACCGGCCTGCACATCGAGCGACGGCTCGGCGTCATCCGCCACAGTGGGCACACGCTATCGAACGCCGCACAAACAATGCTGGCGCAGCTTCATGAAATGGCGCGTAAAAAATAAATGTCTTTCTCTCTCTTTGCGGATGTAGGGGCGACCTGCGGTCGCCCGAACCTTTGCGAGCGATAGAATGCTACTCCTACACCCTCTCCCGTCCCTTCGGGGCGTCCTCTCCCGCAAGCGGGAGAGAAGAAAGAATGTGCAGACTTGAAACAAAAAAACTCCAGCGCCTCAACGGCGCCCCTAGTTGGCAATTCTTGCTCTTCCTTTTATGATACGGCAAAGGATATGGAAAATGATGCGAAAAATGATGCGGAAAAAACGCTCCTGCTTGCCCGAACGCTCATTATGCTTCTGAAACGACTTGCCTTTTTCTCATTGTGCGTCTTTTTGCTTGCCGCCGGTGTTTCTTGCACGCGCTCCGATCCGCAGGCCGCGCTGGACGCTGCCGTCAAGAGCTTGCAGACGTCGCTGGAGAAAAAGGACGCCGACGCGGTGATGGCGCTGCTCCATCCTGACTTTTCGGCGCAACAATCGGAGAACGATCTCGAATGGGCAAGGCAAACGATGCGGCTGATGTTTCTGCGGTACAAAAACATTCACATCGTCGTGTTCTCGCAAAACAGCCGGATCAGCGACCGCGCCGGCAGCGTTGCCGCCACTGACGCCGAAGTCGCGCTGACCGGCGCCGAGGGCTTGATTCCCGACAGCGCCCGCCATTATCACGTCAAACTCGATTGGCGCTTGATGGACAAGCAATGGAAGCTGATCGGATTGCGGTGGGAGTAATGCAGTGACTCTGGCCCTCTTCGCGCTTATCTTTGTGCGCATTTTTGTGCTGCCGTTCTGATGAAGCACGGTTTTTACACCATCATCGCGGCGCAGTTTTTTTCATCGCTGGCCGACAATGCGCTCTTGATTGCCGCCATCGCTTTGTTAACCGAAACCATGCCGGACGACGCTTCATGGATGACGCCGCTGTTGAGAGGAACGTTCATCTTGTCGTATGTGTTGTTCGCCGCTTTCGTCGGCGCGTTCGCCGACGCCATGCCCAAAGGCCGCGTGATGTTGATCACCAACACGATCAAATTCGGCGGCTGTCTGCTTCTGATTTTCGGCATGCACCCGCTGGCGGCTTACGCCGTCGTCGGCCTCGGCGCCGCCGCGTACTCTCCGGCCAAATACGGCATCTTGACCGAACTGTTGCCGCCGAAACAGTTGGTCGCCGCCAACAGTTGGATCGAAGGCGCGACAGTCGCGTCGATCATCTTCGGCGCGTCGATCGGCGGCGCGCTGGTCAGCGACAGCATTGGCCAATTTCTGATCAGCATCACGCCGCCGTTCATTCATTCCGTCGCCGATGCGGCGATGTTCATCATCATGTTCGGCTACGTCATCGCCGCCGTATTCAACGTATTCATTCCCAACACCGGCGTCGATCATCGCATTCCGAGCAAGAACCCGCTCTTTCTGGTGCGCGAATTTTCGCACTGCGTTTTGTTGCTGTGGCGCGACCGTTTGGGGCAGATTTCGCTGGCGACAACGACGCTTTTTTGGGGCGCGGGCGCAACCCTGCAATTCGTCGTGCTCGATTGGGCGGCGGGAGCGTTGGGCTATTCCCTCTCGAAAGCTACTTATTTGCAAGCGGTCGTCGCCGGCGGCGTGGCTGTCGGCGCCGTTCTTGCCGCCAAGTTGGTGTCGCTGCGTAACTCGGTCAAAATTTTGCCGCTCGGCGCCGTGATGGGGATCGTAGTTATCGCCATGATCTTCGTTCACCATCTTCGCATCGCCGTTCCTCTGCTGGTGCTCCTCGGCGTCATGTCCGGCTTCTTCGTGGTGCCGATGAATGCGTTGCTGCAACATCGCGGCCACGTTTTGATGGGCGCGGGTCACTCGATCGCCGTGCAGAATTTCAATGAAAATATCGGCGTTCTGGTGATGGTGTCGCTGTACGCTGCCATGATGCACGCCGATATTTCCGTCAATGTCGCCATCACCATATTCGGCTGTTTTCTCTTCGTGATCACGGGGCTGATTATCATCAAGCACGCGCGCAATCAAGCGCGCGGCGATTCGCTGCACCTGATCGGAATGGAAAAACCGAAAGAGCGGCCATCGCTGTCGCCGCCTCGCCAAAAGCCATAGACTGGGATGAAGCGTGGCGTAATCCCAGCATGGTATGGGGTAAGCGCTGCCAACGTATCAGGGCGTAGGGGCGACCCCCGCGAAGGCGGGGGGTCGCCCCTACGAATGGAAGGCGTGACGATTGCGTTGTTGGGCACATCGACCACGGAAAAATCAAAGGGCGGGTTTGAAACCCGCCCTTACGGGAAAGGCCGGGGGTTTGTTCAGCGCCAAGCAAGCCCTCTCCCGCAGATACGCCGTAGGGGCACGGCGTGCCGTGCCCACCGTAGGGGATGCCGCCCTCAGCGTCCTGCTTTCGGGCGGGTGTGGCGCGTGTCATTTGAAATGCTGCCTTTGCCAACGGAATTGCAAAACGCATGACGCGCCAATCCCTTCGTCATCGGATCAAGGGCTGTGTTGACCTAAAAAGACGGAGGGATTAAAATAATTCGCTTCGCTGGAGGGGTTCCCGAGCGGTCAAAGGGAGCAGACTGTAAATCTGCCGGCTCAGCCTTCGAAGGTTCGAATCCTTCCCCCTCCACCAGCAGCAAAAAGCGGTACGGTACAAGAAAGCGACGGCTCTGCCGAATGAAAGCGGGTGTAGCTCAATGGTAGAGCAGAAGCCTTCCAAGCTTACGACGAGGGTTCGATTCCCTTCACCCGCTCCAGCAGCTTGGCAAGCGATTGAAAAACAAGCGCTTATGGAATGAGTTTCGGTGGGCGCGGAAGCAGAAAGTAGGCGGCAGGACAGTCGCCCATGTAGCTCAGTGGTAGAGCACTCCCTTGGTAAGGGAGAGGTCGCGTGTTCAATCCACGCCATGGGCACCACGAGAGGTGTTCGTTGATTTCACGAAAGTGAGCGCGGCAAACGCCACAGTCGATAAAGCAAAGATAGAGAGTGCAGTCAAGAGATAAAGGAGTCGGTGAAAAATGGCCAAAGGAAAATTTGAGCGGACGAAGCCGCACGTGAACGTTGGAACGATTGGGCACGTAGATCACGGGAAGACGACACTGACAGCGGCGATCACGACCGTGCTGTCGAAACAATT
>JAITBX010000108.1 GCA_031283405.1 Burkholderiales bacterium
TTCCAAAACAATATCGACGGCAACACGGTTTCGGCGGATGTGTATCGCTACACGGGGTCGAAATGGGGAGCGACGCTCTACGATAACCACGCTATCGCCAACGAAAAAGTGGGCACGGCGAAGCTGACGTTTACGTCGGACACGACGGCAATATTTGAATACAACGTTAGTAATTCGAGCCGTTCGGTCAAGCTCATCAAGATCGAGTGAATATCAGAGCATTTTCCTGTCAGTTAGACTTATGCCAAGCCATCTCCAAAGGATTTAAACACATCCGAATAGTGTGATTCTTATAAATAGGAAATTGCTCTGGGTATCAGGCATCAGAAGCTCTTCCTTCCTTACGAGAGAGGGAAAAAATGGATCAAGCGCGGCTCTGTGGCGGCACAGGGTTGACTTGTCGTCGGCGCGCCATTTCTTCGCCGATTTCACGCAGCCGATCTGCGTCAAAGAAGGGATGCGCCGCCGGATAGGCCACGGTTTCTTCCAGCGGAATGTGGAGTTCGTAGCCGATGATGAACTCGTCGATCAGCGTGCCGTCTTTATCGCTGGGCGGCGGCGCGGCGGGATCATCGCGCCAGCGCAGGAGCGTTTGCCGCAGGCGCGCCCATTGCGCGTGCATGCGTTCATGGTCGGCTTGCAGTTCGGCGACGGCGGCGCGCACTGTTGCGTCCGGATGGTCTTGCAGCGCCGGAAAGATGTGCAGTTCCTCGTCTTCATGATGCAGCGAGCCAGCGATGTCGAAGTAGCGCAACACGTCAGTCAATGCGCTGCGCGAGTCGGCGTCGTGCCCGTGTTGGGCGATGTGTTCGCGCGCGCGGCGCAACAGATCGAGGCTGCGCAGCACGCGCTCGTGGCAGGCTTCGAGCATCTCGAAGGGTTGCTCAAAACCGACCAACGGAGTGTTGAAGCCCGGCAGAGGGATGGCGATTTTTGAGGCGTGAGGCATGGGGTTATCCGTTAGAAGTGAGCGATTACATACGTAAAGAGCTTATCAAGAGGTCATCGGAAAGCCCGCTTGGCGGTAAAAGGCGTCGAGATCGCTGAGGTCATCAAATACTGCGGCAGCGCCGCTAAAATCCTGGCCGAGCGTATAGGGGTTGACGGTGATGTAGATGCGGAGGCCGGCGGCAAGGGCGGCGCGCAGACCGTTGTTGGAATCTTCCAGCGCGATGCAGTCCGCCGCCGCGATGCCGAAATGAGCGAGTTCATCGAGTACCCGGCGATAAATGTCCGGCGCCGGTTTCTTGTGCGGCACGGCGTCGCCGCAGCCGACGGCAGCAAAACGCGCTCGCCAGTCCTTGCCCAGATTCGCTTCGAGCAGCGCCACAACATTTTCCGGCGAGGTGGTGGTGGCGATGGCGAGTTTGATGCCGGCAGCGCTTGCATCTTCGATCAGCTTGCGGATGCCGGGGCGCAACGGAATGCCGCCGTCGGTCAGCATGGCGATGTAGCGGCGAGTTTTGTCCTGATGCAGGCGTTTGACGAAGCCGTCGTAATCGGTGGGTTTGACGAAATCGGGACGATAGCTGTCAACGTAGTGGCGGATGCGCTCCCTGCCGCCGGTAACGTCCAGCAGTTCGCCGTACAACGCGACATCCCAGCGCCAGTCGAGCCGGTATTCGGCGAAGGTTTCGTTGAAGGCGGCGCGGTGCGCTTCCTCGGTGTCGGCGAGCGTGCCGTCCACGTCGAAAATGATGGCTTTGATTACCATAGGCGCGGCGAAGCCGTCGCGGCTTCGCGCATCATCGCGTCGGGAACTGCTTTGAAACGGATAACTCTCTCCATACGGCTTCGATTATAGGGAAGCGTCGAAACCCTGCCAACTGCTAGTTAGCGGTTGCCCACGATTGCGGTTGCGCAGACGCAGAAGGGGAGGGCGATCAGGAAGCGCGGAATGTTATGGAAAATTGAATAAGGGGAGAAGTCGCGCCTGACATGCGATTTCCTTTCATCGTGAGCAAGGGCCATATGTAAATTTTATACATTACTAGCATCCGGCGTATCGCTTGCTCGCGCTCGTGTCGCCATGACCGAAGGCGTCAGAAAAATTCATCGTCGCTTTTGTAATCAATGTACTTTTACGAGCCGCAACTACGACGAAGACCAAAGCATTGAGCTGGTCGCTTATATGCACATGCAGCGATAGGAAAATGCTTCGCGCATGTGTGACATTTTGCCGCCTGCGGTAACGGGACGCCGAGGGCGCCCTTTCGCTGTCTTCAGCCACCTTCTCCCGCAAGCGGGAGAGGGGTTTCTGATGCCTGATTTCTGGCCGCTTATTCCTGCCGAGACAAGGCAGGCCTTGTTTCTACACAAGGTCGCTTCCATGGGTATGACGTTTGATTTGCGGCCATTGGTTTCTGATTTCTGATTCCCGATCCCTGATAAGGTTTGACAGGAAAAAGGAAGCTGGTTAAAATCCCAAATCTTTTTAGGAAAGGCGCTTGGCGCGTCCGCAATTTGCGGCGGTGAATCGCCTGCGGCTTAAAAAAGCGCCGGTCGCGCTGCGCAGGGATGCGGGCGACGGCTCGGCAAGAGCAACGCAATAGCGATGCGGCAGTCTGAATCTCAGGTTGCCCACTCAGGAAAATTAAGAATGCCAACTATCAATCAGCTGGTACGCAAGGGCAGAACGCCTGAAGTGTACAAGAGCAAGGTGCCGGCGCTTGGGCAATGTCCCCAAAAGCGCGGCGTTTGCACTCGCGTCTATACGACGACGCCGAAAAAGCCGAACTCCGCGTTGCGGAAGGTGGCGAAAGTGCGCCTGACCAACGGTTTTGAAGTGATCAGCTACATCGGCGGCGAAGGTCACAACCTTCAGGAGCACTCGGTGGTGCTGCTGCGCGGCGGTCGCGTCAAAGACCTTCCGGGTGTGCGCTATCACATGGTGCGCGGCGCGCTCGATACGGCCGGTGTTAAAGACCGCAAGCAGTCTCGTTCCAAGTACGGCGCCAAGCGTCCGAAAAAAGACTGACCGAACGAATAACCATTCGAGGACGATATGCCCCGACGTAGAGAAGTTCCCAAACGTGAAATTCTTGCCGACCCCAAGTTTGCGAGTATTGAAGTTGCCAAGTTCGTCAACGTGTTGATGACCAGCGGCAAGAAATCCGTGGCCGAGCGCATCATTTATGGCGCGTTCTCCAATATCAGCGAAAAATCCGGCAAGGATCCGCTGGAAGTGTTTACTGCGGCGTTGGCCAATGCCAAACCAATGGTGGAAGTCAAAAGCCGTCGTGTCGGCGGCGCCAATTTTCAGGTGCCGGTCGAAGTACGGCCAACTCGCCGGTCGGCGCTGGCGATGCGTTGGTTGCGCGAAGCAGCCCGCAAGCGCGGCGAAAAATCGATGGACGCGCGGCTTGCCGGCGAATTGCTGGATGCTTCCGAAAACCGCGGCGGCGCGGTGAAAAAGCGCGAAGAAGTTCACCGGATGGCCGAAGCGAACAAGGCATTCTCCCATTTCCGTTTCTGATTTTTAACTTGCGCGATAGCGTAAGCCATGACGGCTGCCTATCGCGCTTTTGATACAAGACTACCGTGGCACGAACGACACCTATTGAGCGTTATCGCAATATCGGCATCAGCGCGCATATCGATGCGGGCAAGACGACGACGACTGAACGCATCCTTTTTTACACGGGCGTTTCGCACAAGCTGGGCGAAGTGCACGATGGTGCTGCGACTACCGACTGGATGGAGCAGGAGCGCGAACGCGGTATCACCATCACCTCGGCGGCGGTAACCTGTTTCTGGAAAGGGATGAACAAGAATTACCCCGAACACCGGATCAACGTGATCGATACTCCCGGGCACGTTGACTTCACCATCGAAGTCGAGCGGTCGATGCGCGTGCTCGACGGCGCGTGCATGGTGTATTGCGCGGTTGGCGGCGTGCAGCCGCAGTCCGAAACCGTGTGGCGGCAGGCCAACAAATATCAGGTGCCGCGTTTGGCGTTCGTCAACAAGATGGATCGTACCGGCGCCAACTTCTTCAAGGTTTACGAACAGATGCGTACGCGCTTGCGCGCGAATCCGGTGCCGGTGGTGATTCCGATCGGCGCCGAAGATAGTTTCAAAGGTGTGGTCGATCTCATCAAGATGAAAGCCATCATCTGGGACGAAGCCAGCCAGGGCATGAAGTTCGATTACGTCGATATTCCGGCGGAGCTTGCCGCGCAGGCCAAAGAGTGGCGCGAGAAGATGGTGGAAGCGGCGGCCGAAGCCAACGAAGAATTGATGAACAAGTACCTCGAAGGCGGTGAATTGACCAACGACGAAATCATCAAAGGCTTGCGCGAGCGGACGATTGCCTGCGAGATTCACCCGATGATGTGCGGAACGGCATTCAAAAACAAAGGCGTGCAGCGAATGCTGGACGCAGTGATCGAATTTCTGCCGGCGCCGTGCGACATTCCGCCGGTCAAAGGGCAGAAAGACAACGGCGACGAAGAATTTCGCAAAGCCGACGATGCCGAACCGTTCTCGGCGTTGGCGTTCAAGATCATGACCGACCCTTACGTCGGGCAGTTGACTTTCATTCGCGTTTATTCGGGCGCGTTGAATTCCGGCGACACCATCATCAACACGGTGAAAGGCCGCAAAGAGCGGATCGGTCGCTTGTTGCAAATGCACGCCGACGACCGTCAGGAAATCAAGGAAGTGCGCGCTGGCGACATCGCCGCTGTCGTCGGACTGAAAGATGTGACGACCGGAGAAACGCTTTCCGATCTCAACAAACAAATCATTCTTGAGCGGATGGAATTTCCGGAGCCGGTGATTCACGTTGCCGTCGAGCCGAAAACCAAAGCCGATCAGGAAAAAATGGGCTTGGCGCTCAACCGTTTGGCGCAGGAAGATCCGTCGTTCCGCGTTCGTACCGACGAAGAGTCGGGCGAAACCATCATCTCGGGGATGGGCGAGTTGCATCTCGAAATCATCGTCGATCGGATGAAGCGCGAATTTTCGGTGGAAGCCAATGTCGGCGCGCCGCAAGTGGCGTACCGCGAAACCATTCGCAAACCGTCTGGCGACACCGAAGGCAAATTCGTCAAACAATCCGGCGGTCGCGGTCAATACGGCCACGTCTGGATCAGAGTCGAGCCGAACGAAGCGGGCAAGGGTTTCGAATTCGTTGACGAAATCAAGGGCGGCGCAGTGCCGCGTGAATACATTCCGGCGGTGCAGCGCGGCCTTGAAGAAACGTTGCCTGCCGGCGTGCTGGCCGGCTTCCCGGTGGTCGATGTCAAAGTGACGCTGTTCGACGGCTCGTATCACGATGTTGACTCGAACGAAAACGCTTTCCGCATGGCGGCGTCGATGGGCTTCAAGGACGCGATGCGCAAGGCCAGCCCGGTGCTGCTGGAGCCGATGATGGCGGTGGAAATCGAAACGCCGGAAGAAAAGATGGGTGACGTGATGGGCGATTTGTCGTCGCGTCGCGGCATCATTCAAGGCATGGAAGACATGGCGGGCGGCGGCAAAGCCGTTCGTGCCGAAGTGCCGCTGGCCGAAATGTTCGGCTACTCGACGACGCTGCGTTCGCTGACGCAGGGTCGCGCGACTTATACAATGGAATTCAAGCATTACACAGAGGCGCCGAAGCAAGTGGCTGACGCGATTATCAACAAGAAGTAACGGAGACGAGGAAACGATCATGGCCAAAGGAAAATTTGAGCGGACGAAGCCGCACGTGAACGTTGGAACGATTGGGCACGTAGATCACGGGAAGACGACACTGACAGCGGCGATCACGACCGTGCTGTCGAAACAATT
>JAITBX010000021.1 GCA_031283405.1 Burkholderiales bacterium
CGGATGGTCGAGCATTACGCGCTCTACGAAGCGCAGTGTCAGCGCGAGGGCGTCGTCGATTTCGGCGAACTGTTGTTGCGCAGTTACGAATTGCTGGAAACGCGACCGCCGTTGCGCGACCATTACCGGCAACGCTTCACGCATTTGTTCGTCGATGAATTTCAGGATACCAATGTGTTGCAATACCGCTGGCTGCAGATGCTGACCGGAGTGGAAGCGTCGGTGTTTGCCGTCGGCGACGACGATCAGTCGATCTACGCTTTTCGCGGCGCCAACGTCGGCAACATGCAGCGCTTCGAGCGCGACTTTGCGCGCCCCGGCCATCCTGTGCAAATCGTCAAGCTGGAGCAGAATTATCGTTCACACGGCTACATTCTCGACGCCGCCAATGCGCTGATTCGCCACAATCAGGCGCGTATGGGAAAAAATCTGTGGACGGAAGCGCCGCGCGGTGAACCTTTGTCGGTGTTTGCCGCCGACAACGATTTTGAAGAAGCGCAGTTCGTCACCGATACCGCCAAAGAGCAAGCCGGAGAAGGCGTATCGCTTTCCGACATCGCCGTGCTGTACCGCTCGAACGCGCAATCGCGTGTGCTCGAACACGCGCTGTTCTCCGCCGGTTTGCCTTATCGCGTTTATGGCGGCCTGCGCTTTTTTGAACGCGCCGAAATCAAACACGCGCTAGCGTATCTGCGCTTGATGGCGTCGCCCGACGACGACGGCGCGTTGTTGCGCATCATCAATTTTCCGCCGCGCGGCATCGGCGCGCGAACGCTGGAGCAGTTGCAGGAAAGCGCGCGCGCGCAGGGCGTATCGCTGTGGCAAGCGGCGTGTTCCGGCGCGGCCGGAGGAAAGGCGAACATCGCCGCGTTCATTCAACTCATCGAAAAATGTCGCAGCGACGCCGCGCCGCTTCCTCTGCCGGAGATGATTGAGCAAATGCTTGAAACCTCCGGCCTCAATGCGCATTACCGACAAGAGCGCGAAGGCGAAGAGCGTTTGCAAAACCTCGGCGAATTGATTTCCGCCGCGCGTTTATTTCTCGAAGAGCGCGAGCCGTCGAGCCGCGATGAAGACAATCCCGTCGTTGACAACAACACCGCCACGCTGATCGCGTTTCTCACGCACGCTGCGCTGGAAGCGGGCGACACGCAAGCCGGCGAAGGGCATCCCGCTTTGCAACTGATGACCATGCACGCCGCCAAAGGTTTGGAGTTTCACACGGTTTTTATCACTGGTCTCGAAGAAGGGTTGTTCCCGCACGAAAACAGTTTGCAGGAAGCCAACGGCCTCGAAGAAGAGCGGCGGCTGATGTATGTGGCGATCACCCGCGCGCGCCGCTGCTTGTATTTGACTTACGCGCAAACGCGGCGTTTGCACGGGCAGCCCCGCTACAGTTTGCCGTCGCGCTTTTTCGCCGAGTTGCCGTCCGAATTGCTGCAATGGTTGTCGCCGTCGCCGCGCGCTGACCGGCGCTATCGTCAAACGTTTTACGACGACGATGCCGTGCCGTCTTCCACGTCGCGCTCACGCTCATCGCCGTCAACAACGCGCGGCAGAAACGCAAACACGAGCACCGTGCCGCGCGTCAATTCGCCCAAGCCGTTGCCGTCGATCCACACCTGCGCCGGCAATTTCAGAATCGGTCAGAGCGTGCGCCACGCCAAATTCGGTCAAGGCATGATCGTCGATGCCGAAGGCGGCGGCAACGATACGCGCGTCCAGATCAACTTCCGCGACCACGGCCTCAAATGGCTGTCGTTGGCGCATACGACGCTGGAAGAGATGTGAGATGTAGAGGCGCGTTTTTTCAAACCCCCTTTGAATTTTTTGTGCGGGCGACTGCAAAATCAAATCCTCTCTCCCCTTGCGGGAGAGGAGAGGAATTTTGCACGAACGGGCAACCACAGGCCGCCCCTACAATCTTACAAGCTGTCGCCGAAGTTGGCGATTCGCCCACCGCCGTTATCGCAATACCGTGCTACGTCCCAGCACGTTGAAATCTTTATCGCGCAGTTGCGTCAAAATAGCATCGCCATTTTCGGCAATGCGGAACTCGCCATAGCGAGCCGACTCGTAAATTTTTCCTTGCCCTTCTTCAAAGAAAAAAGCATTGGTTGCAATATGCACGTCACCGTATTTGGCTTGAATGCGATACCGCAATCGAGCCTCGTTGAGTTGCAGCGGCGCGCCGTTGTCGATACGCACAAAGCGAGCGACATGATTTTCGTCGAGCGCCAGAACGGCTTTTCCGTCTCTTTTGGATTCGCCGTCGTGTGACGCGCAACTTATACAGCGAGGCAATCCTTCCTGTTCCTCATCCTCTTTTGCGCTACCGCTTTGTAGCGCGCGCCGAATTTCACCCGCTATCGCAAAGCGTAGCGCCATGTAATCTCCCTGCATCAGCGAACGCGGATCGACCGGCGCCAGTTGCAACAGCGCCATGCGCCCATGTTCGATGAGGCGTTCCCGCTGAAAAATGTTCCAGTTGAGGAACGCCAGAACGAAAACGCCGGCGACAACCGCCACAAAAACACGCAGGTTCATTTTCGGGAGATTCATGGTTTTTCCCCCTCGTTATGTCCTGTTTCCGGCAGGAGAAAGTGGCTGATCGCATACAGCAGCAGCAACGCAGCGCCCAGCGCGGAGAGCGTCAGCGATTTGAACAACAAAGTATCCTGAAGCGCGTAGTAGTAATAACCGACCGACCAGAGCAACTGAAGAACACCGATGCCTTCGATAAGTTTGTCGCGTTGTGAGAAACCGAGGAGGAGCACCGCTAACGCAAACAATGCCAACGGCGCCGGCCAAGTCCCTGCCGCCAAAATGAACGCCAGCAGCCAGACACCGATATTTTTAAGCGACAGCGGTTTGACTGTCACGCGCTTCAACAAGGCATACACTACGCCCAGCCAAGCGGCGATCAACGCCATTTGCCACCACCAGAGCGGTATCTCTCTCAAAAAATCCAAGAGGTTGTTACAGGGCATTCCGCCATATCTTCGCGGTTCCACTTCGAGAAAGGGCGCAAGACATAACGCCAACGCTACCATAGGCCAAAGACGCGGTCTTCTCCACTGGATATGCAGTGCGATCGCCAGCATCGCCAGACACAAAGGCATGAACAAACCGGCAACGCCCCAAAAGAAGACGGCGCCGCGCAGAGAAAGCAGGATGCCCAACGCGCTCAGGAGGCGATTGGGTTGGTACGGGATCGCCGCCAGAATGAGCGCTTCAAACAGAGCAGCCAATAGCAATGCCGTCGAATTATAAGTTACGTCGGATCCAGAGAAGCTGAAGATCACGCTCAATACCAGCGCGTTCCCCAAAAGTGCCAGAACGAAAAAGAGTTGTTCGAGGAAAACGGAAGCAATATTTTTGCGAAAACAAAATGCCGCCAACGCGCAGGCAATCACGCCGAAGGTAGCGCGTGCCACTTCGCTGTTGAACAGATTTCCCATGAACAGCGCAACAAAAAGCAGAAAAAAGAGCGACGATATCCACGCACCCGTGCCCACCATCGCTTTGACAAACCAAGGCAAATCGCTGCTGCATGCTTTTGTCGGATTGTCGGGCATGTCGTTCTGCACCAAGCCGGCAACGGACAAGGTTTGCCACAAAGTTTCAGCGGTTTCGGAGAACGAAAAAAATTTCATGGCGAATCCTCTGCGCGATATTCTTTCATTTCGCGGGCAATCTGTCGCAACCACCAAGCGGCTCCCGCCGTTGCCAGCAGAGAAAACAAACCCAGCAGAAAAAAAGCAAAGAGGGCATCCGAGTGGCGGCCACCCAGAAGAATCCTTCCCAACCCTGTGGTTGCCACCACGATGAGGCTCAACGCGCCGCTCGCCGGCATGAAAATGTCCGGTATCTTGCGGCGATAAACGCCATACATTCCTGCCAAAATGAGGAAATACGCGAAGAAGTACAGCAGATAGCGCTTGTCTTGCGAATGTTGACTATTGTCCAGAATGAAATAAACCATCAACGCGGTTATCGCCGCGCTCATCGTCAGCGCCAGCAATCTGGGAACCCAGCGACCACGCATCCACGCTCTTCCTTGTGTTGAAAACCATTCCCATGCGGTCAGCGCCAAGCCATCCAGCAGAATCGCGCCGATGAAAATGTTTTCATTTACCGGAAAAAAACTCCTCCGAGCTTCAAAAGTATTTACAAAAAAAACGTAGGCAACATGCAGGATCGCCAACCACAGAACCCATAGCGCCGGCAGGCGCGCTGCCAGCACCCAAGGAAGAATCAACAGCGCCCAAACGAGAAACAGTTGATAAGTGTCGGCGCCCGTCTGGTACGTTTGCCCTATCAGCGCCAACAACGCGCCGAGCGCCAGACTGGCGACCAGCAGCGCGGCGTTGCCGTAGCGAAAGCGTGCGCCCCACACATACGCCGCAAGTGAAACGATAATTACTGACTCGGCCAGCGCGAATTTGAAAAAGCGCCCCATACCCGACCAGTTGGCGGCCACGAAAAAAATCAGTCCCGACAGTAGCGCCGCTACGCCCAGCCACAGCAACAGACGATCGATCCACGCTCGCCATTCATGAGAGGGCGGGGGTATCCCCGCCAGGCGCAACGCCGCCGGGACTTGTTGCGCCGACAAAGCGTTTTGTTCCCTCCAGTCGGCGATCCACTTTTGTCGCTTGTGCATTAAAACGCTCCTTACGCGCTTGCCTCCGGCGGCAGGATTCTTCTGATTTCCGATCCCTGCAAACTTACAAGCTGTCGCCGAAATCGGCGCGGAACGCCGCCATCAATTTCTCCGGCCAATCGCTGGTAGCTTCCATACGCCCGACGAAGAAGCGCAGCACGGCAGGCTCTTCGACGAAGCGCAGGCCGCCGACGAGGTGGCGCTTGGTGTACAGCCAGTGCAAGCGGTCTTCAACATATTTTGTTTGCGACAGCGTGAACACGCGGCGCGGGAAAGCCAGCCGCAACAGTTCTACGTCGGCGAGAATATCGTTGCCGTTTTCGTCGCGGATGCTCGACACGGTGCCGCGCTCCATGCCGCGCACGCCGGAGATCAAATAGAACGCCGCCGCTAACGCGCCCGCCGGATATTCGGTTTGCGGAACGTGCGACAGAAAACCCATCGCGTCGATGTGACAACCCAAGCCGCCGGGAGGCGTCACCGCCGGAACGCCGAGTTTTCCGAGACGCTCGACCAGATAACGAATGAAGGAAGGGCTTTGATCGATCACCGCTTCGTCGGTAGTTTCACGCAGCCCCACGGCCATCGCTTCGATTTCGCGCACCGACATGCCGCCGTAAGTGAGGAAGCCTTCGTACAGCGGCACCAGCACCGTCATGTTGTCGAAGATTTTTTTGTCGTTGGTGCAGATGGCGCCGCCGCGCGACGAACTGACTTTGCGGCTGGAGAAATAAACGATGTCGGCCTGCTCGCACATTTCGAGCAGGATGTCGGCGATGTTGGCCTGCTTGAATTCGGCTTCGCGTTGTTTGATGAAATAAGCGTTCTCGCCGATCAGGCTGGCGTCGAGCACCAGCGGAATGCCGAACTCGTTGGCCACTTTGCGAACTTCGCGCAAGTTCGCCATCGAGAACGGTTGGCCGCCGATCAGGTTGGTCAACGCCTCCATGCGAATCAGCGGCACGTTCGCCACGCCTTCTTTGGCGATCACCGCGCGCAGCTTGGCGATGTCCATGTTGCCCTTGAACGGATTGTCGCTCTTGATTTCCAGCGCTTCATCGGTCACCAGTTCGACGATCTTGCCGCCGTTGACCTGGATGTGCGCCAGCGTCGTCGTGAAGTGGTAATTCATCGGCACCACGTTGCCGGGCTTGACGTAGCTTTGGGCGATGATGTTTTCCGCCGCGCGCCCCTGGTGCACCGGCAGCACGTGGCGCTTGCCCAGCACGTCCTCGATGGCCTTTTGCATCCGCGCGAAGCTCTGCGAGCCGGCGTAGGCATCGTCGGCCTGCATCATGGCGCCCATCTGCGCGTCGCTCATCGCGTTGGTGCCGCTGTCGGTGAGCATGTCCAGAAAAACTTCGCGCGTGTTCAGCAAAAAAGTGTTGAAACCGGCGCGGCGAACCGCTTGCAAACGCTCTTCGATCGGCGGCAGAAACAGTTTCTGCACCACCCGCACCTTGTGCATTTCCAGCGGAACATTTTCACCGCTGAAAAAACGAATGGTCGGAGAAGCGTTTTGTTGAAGATGGTCTTTGCTCATGGTGAAACTCCCTTTGGCTTAATGACGGATCAGAAAAACAAGCTAGAGCGTTTTTGATTTTAATGACGGCCTTCGCCGCGCCCGCGATGACGCTTGTTTCTGCTCTGTCATTGCGATGAGCGAAACGACGAAGCAATCCGGCACAAGATATAAACAAAAATTGCTCTAAAAAATAATGGCGGGTCATCGTCCGGCGCTTGTCATTGCGGATGCCGCCAAAAACAATCAAAGTGTAACAGAATTTGGGGGAGTAGCGTCATCCGGCGGCATCGGCGACGCCGGCGGTTTTCAGCAGCGCCAGAAAGGCCGCTCTTGAGATGGCGCGCGCGCCGAACGAGGCCAGATGCGCGGTTTCCTGCTGGCAGTCGATGTGTGTGATCCCCTGCGCTTTGAGACGCGCCACTAAATGTGCCAGCGCCGCTTTTGAAGCGTCGCGCCGATACGCGAACATGGATTCGCCGAAGAAAAAGCGGCCGATCTGCAAGCCGTACAGCCCGCCGGCCAATTCTCCGTCTTGCCACGCTTCGACCGAATGGGCGATTCCGCGCTCAAAGAGCGCGCTGTAAGCGGCGACGAAATCCGACGTGATCCATGAGCCGTCCTGCCCGCGTCGGGGAATCGCCGCGCATGCTTGCATCACTTCGACGAACGCCGAATCTTCACGAAGCTCGAAAATGCCGCTGCGCAAGGTTTTGCGCAATGACCGCGAACATTTGAAGTCATCGACGGCCAGCACCATGCGCGGATCGGGGCTCCACCAGAACACGATGCCGCGCTCACTCATCCACGGAAAAATTCCGCGCCGGTACGCAGCCAACACCTGCTCCGGCGCCAGTCCGCGACTTACTGCCAGCGGCTCGTCGGCGCTTGCTTCGGCGGCAGAAGGAAAATCATCGCCTTCGACAAGCCAGAGATTCGGAGAGAGTTGCATGGGTCTGATGATAACCCTTCTCCCGCATGAATCGTAGGGGCGCGGCGCGGCTTTATGTGTAGGAGAGAGGAGTGTAGGGGTAGGGTGCGCCGTGCTCAACGACGCACGGGCGACCGAGGACGGTCGCCCCTACAAAGCGCCTACCGCGCTTCCGGCACATAAACCGAAGGCGGCGTTTGGCGCGAAAGGCCGTGCTTGGCGTAAGGCTGAAACGAAAGCATGCGGGTTTCGGCGACCCATGAAAAATCCGAACACGGCGCGCAATATGGCTCGTCCAGATGTTCAATGAACGCCGGAATTTCATCCGAAGGAATTTTCGCCAGCCGCAACTCCAACTGCAAGCGAACCAGTCTCAAATAAGTGTCGAGGTCGTGGAGCCTTCCCACATAATCATCGTAAAGGTAAGGGTATTTGGAGTAGTCTTTCCCGACGGGGTTGTAAATCCAACCGATGCTCGGATCGGAAAGATCGTACAAAGGCGTCAGCACCGCATCGCGTTGCACGAGATAATCTTTCCAGGAGAGATCGGAGAGTTTGAGCCAAGCCTCGAAGATAGGGACGCTGTAATTGAACGTGGCGTTGGGTTGAAAGAAAAATGTTCGAACATTTTGTTCCAGCCACCATTGCCATGCAGGACAAGCAAAATCCGTTTTCTTCATTGCTTCGCTATAGATTTTTGCGTCCTGATACGATATCCCTTCTTTCCACCCCGGAGAAGAAAGGTGTATAAGCTTGATTTCTCTCTCAATTGCCGGGCGCGAACGGGACTGCTCGTGAGATAACGGCGCCAACAATTCTCGCCACTCCGCCGCATATTTCTCCACTTTTGTTGACGGCGACGATAGCAAAAGACTCAACCCAGATACGTTGTTCGTTATTTGAGCCGTCGCCACCATGCTGTCAATAAGAAAATTTTTCCTTTCTAGGATCCGGCGCCAAAGCGCCATATCTTTTTTGAAAAACGTCAGCCCATCTTTTACTATTTTTGCGTCCTTGCTTTCCATATTCAGCAGCGCTTGCGCTAATAAAGTTTTTCGCACATTTCCTGTTTTTGAGAAGCCAGAAGTAAGCCAAACATTGGGATTCTGCGGCACAACATAATGCGGCAACTCCTGCAAAAGATGGTATCGTTGAATCAACGTTTCATTTGCTGCCAGTGTGGCGTTGAGACGATCTTTCTGGGAACGGGCGCATTCCAAAAAGTTGGTTTCTTTATCAAGCTGGCAATCGAAGCGCGGCGACGCTTCTTGCCAACGCAATTCTTTTTTATCTTCGTGGCTATCAGGGCTTTCCGGCTTTTTAAGGCTTTCAAATAGCGCTTTCCTGCCAGAAGGATCACCCACAAGTCTTTTTTCGCTTTCTTCGATATGCTTTCGCCCATATTCAAAAATATCGCCGCCTTCCGGAGCGTCGAAGCCCGCCATCGCTACGAAGATATTTTCGTTATCAGGAACTGTTATGGGTTTTGTTTCGAGAAGGGCGCGGGCTTCATCGCTCAGAGGCTCGTCGCGCAAATTGATGAGCACGACCAGCACGAAAAGCGCGACCGCCACGAGAAGCGCCCACTTGACCATCTTCCAGAGAAAACGAATCGCCCGAAACATCGCTCACCTCGCGGCCACAGGAAGGGTTCATGATAGCACGCGATGACCCCCTCCCTTCCCTTCGGCTCACCCTCTTTCGCAAGCGGGAGAGGGGAAAGCATACGCTGCGCTTGCGGCTTTGCCCTTTGCGGGCGACCGAGGACGGTCGCCCCTACGGATCAGGGATCAAGGTTTTTTGATTCCTGATCCCCGATTCCTGATGCCCGCATCGCTCTCAAAGTTTTCGAGCGGAAGTCGCGCCGCCACAGCACGGCCAGCACCCACAGTGTGAACGCGATGAAAACTGCCGGATGGATGAACCAGCCCAACACGGCGAAGCCGAAATAATAGGCGCGGATGCCGCGATTGAATTCGTCGCCGGCCAGCGAATTGATGCGACCGCATTGTTCGGCGTGACGATTCAGCTCTTCCGGCGGCGCCAGATGCGGCGGCGTGCTGCCGGTCAGAATCGACAGCGAATTGAATTGCCGGATCGACCAGGTGAATTTGAAGTAGGAAAAAATAAAAATTCCTGCCAGCAAAAAGATTTTCGCTTCGAGGATTTCCCGCGAGGTTTGCCGCGCAAACGGCAAATCTTCGGTGAAGACGACCAGCCGGTCGAGGGCGCCGGCAACCGCCAGCAGGCCGGCGATGATGTAGATCGTGGTGTTGGCATAAAACGAGGTGCTGCGCATCAGGTTGCCGATCAGCGAAACGTCGGGCATGCGGTTTTCGCGGTGCGCCATCTGCTGCGCCCACGCCAGCCGATGTTTGCGGGTAACGCCCTGCAAGCCTTTGAAGCGCACGGCGGCGCGGTCGGCGTAGGTGCTGTAACCCGCCCAACCCGCCACAAAAAACAGCAGCGCCGCCCAGTCGGCGGGGGTGAAAAGGGTGAGGAGTCGTTGGAGCATATGAATGGATACCGGTGAAAGCGCCGGGAAGAGCGCATTTCCAAGTGTACCAATGATGCCATGACCTTGAAAGCCGAATCTGGGATAATAATAAAATAACCAAGCCGCCTCCGTAGCTCAGTGGATAGAGCACATTCCTCCTAAGAATGGGGTCGCACGTTCGATTCGTGCCGGGGGCGCCAGAGACGCGCCGCTGCATTGGCGGCAATTTCAGGAACATCATGGGCAAACTTCTTTTTTGGGTTCTGGTTTTTATCATCGCCATGATTGTGTGGCGGCTGTGGAACATCCGGCAATGGCGCGCGCGCCGCCGCGATGAGGCGCCTTCCGCCGCCCAAAAAACGGGACGCGAGGAGCCGATGGTGCGCTGTGTTCGTTGCGGCGTTTTCCTGCCGCGCGAGGAAGCGCGGATGACTCATGACGGTTACCGTTGCAACGACGAGGCGTGCCGCCGCAACGGCTGACGCGCTCCCCTTCCGCCGGAGGTCATTTTGCCTTCTTCATCGCTTCCTCTTTCGTCGATCCCGCTGGGAATCACCGGCAGGCGCGTGCTGTGGATCGTCAGCGTTTATCGCGGCGGTTACGCGCTGGCGCTGCTGGGAGGAAGATTCATACCGACCGCAAAATTGTCGGGAGTGGCGTTCCCCGACCTCTTTGCGGCGGGCGCTCTCGCTTATCTCTTCGCTGCGGTGGTGTTGATGGTGGTCGCGCAAATGGAGCGCGAGGTGATGTCGCTGCCTCGGCTGTTGCTCCTTTCGATTGCCGTCGATACTTTTTTTCTCTCGATCATGATCGCCGCCGGCGGCAATGCCGTTTTGCCGTTGACCATTTTTCTCTTTCCGCAGCTTGCCGCGCACAGTTGGCTGCTGGATCGCCGGATGGCGCTGGTCAACGCGGCGTTGCCGACGATTTCTTTTCTCAGCATCCAGTTTTTTCTGTATTTTCACCACAACGGCGAAGAAGGGTCGTTGATCGGAACGACGCTGATTTCGGCGGGCTACTTCGCCATCGCTTTCGCCGCCGCGACGGTCGGGCGCTACACGCAGGTTTCCGAGCGCTTGGTGCAGCAGCGCAATATCGACATTGCCAACCTGGAACAAATCAACCGCGTGGTTATCCGCGACATGAAAGACGGCGTGCTGGTGCTCGATCTGAAAGGGGTTGTCCGCGGCTACAATTTGCAGGCGCTGACGCAGCTCAATGTTGCCGATTACGCGGCGGCAGGCCAGCGCTTGATTCAGTGGAGCGCGCCGTTGCACGACGCTTGGGAGCATTGGCGCAGCGATCCCGGAAAACCGCAGGTGCCGTTTGCGGTCGAGTCCACCGCTTCGACGTTGTTACCGCGTTTCGTTCGCATCGGCAGCGGCGTTTCCGGCGGCACGCTGGTGTATCTCGAAGACTTGGGGCGCGCCCGCTCCGAAGCGCAAAATCTCAAGCTGGCGGCGCTGGGACGCTTGACCGCGTCGATCGCGCATGAGGTGCGCAATCCGCTGTCCGCCATCCAGCAAGCCGCGCAGTTGCTCGAAGAGGACGAGATGGTGCCGCCCGAAGGGGTTCGCCTTCTGAACATGATCCGCAACAACGGCAAGCGGATCGACCGCATCGTCACCGAAGTGCTGCAACTCAACCGCCGAGACCGCCGCAATCCCGAAATGTTTCGCTTGCAGGATGCGCTGCAACATCTGATCGACGAAATCAGCGCCGGCGATCAAATGCCGTACCGGACGATCGTGCTCGACTTTGCCGCGCCGCCCGATCTGGTCATCGAATTCGATCGCGGCCACTTCGATCAGATTTTCTGGAATCTGCTGCGCAATGCCTGGCAGTTTTGTCGGAAGAAACCGGGCAGCATTCAGGTTTCCGTCGCCCTGGAGTCTTCGCCGGATCGTCTCCACCTCGACATCATCGACGACGGCCCGGGGATTGCGCCGGAGTACCGCGAACACACTTTTGAGCCGTTTTACACGACCCGCACTTCCGGCACCGGCCTCGGCCTTTACATCGCCCGCGAATTGGCCACCGCCAATCAGGCCGTTCTCGATCTGCTGCCGTATCTCGAAGGACAGGGCGCGCATTTCCGGCTGCGGTTGCTGCGCTCTCCGCAACCGCCGAATTGAGTCGCCTCGCAGTAGCGCGCCGTGGTATAGTCATCATTGTTTTCAACGCTCATAAAAACCAATGGAAACCCCCGCTTCTGCCTCGCCTTCCGCGTCATCCCGTCGTCGCCGCCCTCGCGTTCAGCCGCGCGTGCTGGTCATCGACGATGAGCCCGATTTGCTGGAACTGCTTGAAATCACGATGATTCGCCTAGGGCTCGATGTCACCTGCGCCAACTCGGTGACCGGCGCCATCGCCAAACTGGATTCGCAGGATTTCGATTTGTGTCTGACCGATATGCGCCTTCCCGACGGCGAAGGACTTGATGTGATCGCGCACATCCAGAAAAAGGAAATGGATGTTCCGGTCGCCGTGATTACCGCTTTCGGCAGCGCCGAAAACGCCGTCGCCGCGTTGAAAGCGGGTGCTTTTGATTACCTCGCCAAGCCGGTCAACCTCGAACAACTGCGGGCGCTGGTCAAGCAAGCCGTCAAAGCGCCGGAGAAAACTCGGACGCCGGAAGGCTACGAACTGCTCGGCGCTTCCGCCGCGATCAAACAAATGCGCGACCTGATCGACCGCGTTGCGCAAAGTCTCGCGCCGGTCATCATCGGCGGCGAATCCGGCAGCGGCAAGGAAGTGGCGGCGCGGCTGATCCATCACAAAGGACCGCGCGCCGCCGCGCCGTTCATCCCCGTCAACTGCGGCGCCATTCCCGAAAACTTGATGGAGAGCGAATTTTTCGGTTACAAGAAAGGCTCGTTCACCGGCGCCGACAGCGATCGCGAAGGTTTTTTTCAGGCCGCCAACAACGGCACTCTGTTCCTCGACGAAGTGGCTGATTTGCCGCTGACGATGCAGGTCAAACTGCTTCGCGCCATTCAGGAAAAAACCGTTCGCCGCATCGGCAGTCAAGCCGAAGAAGCGGTGGACGTTCGCATCATTTGCGCCACCCACAAAAAACTGGCGCCGCTGGTCGAGGCCGGAGAATTTCGCCAAGACCTGTTTTTCCGTCTGCATGTGATTGAAGTCAACATGCCGTCGCTGCGCGAAATGCGCGAGGACATTCCGCTGATCGCTCGCGCCATCCTCGAAAAACTGGCGCGCGGAAAACCCGTCGAGCTGGCCGCCGACGCCATCGCCGCGCTGCAACATTATCCCTTCCCCGGCAACGTCCGCGAACTGGAAAACATTCTTGAGCGCGGGCTGTCGCTGGCGGCGGAGCCGACCAAGATTCGCGCCGAAGACCTGTATTTGTCGCCGGTCGTCGTCCGCAAAGAAAACGGCGGCAAGGAAACTGCCGGCAAGAGCGCGGCGGGCGAGGGCGAAATTCCCGCGTCGCTGGAAACCTATCTCGACGACGTTGAACGCGCCGCGCTCTTGGCGGCGCTCGAAAAAACCCGCTTCAACCGCACCGAAGCCGCCAAGCTGCTGGGCATCACCTTCCGCGCCATGCGTTATCGGATGGAGCGGTTGGGGATAAAATGATGCGGCTTTGCGCCTTGTTCTTGCCCTGATGGCAAAGCTGTATGCGCAATAGAAGACCCTTGCGGGGGCGATTAACCCTCGATGCCGAAGGCTGGATCGCCGGTGTTCCTCATGTTGTTTCGCCGAACGCCGATGCGCGGCCGGCTTTGCCCCCATCCCAACCTTTCCCCAAAGGGGGAAGGAGCCTCATTCCCTCGCTCATCGTTCTCCACAACATTTCGCTGCCGCCCTGCCATTTCGGCGGCCACGACATCCTGAAACTTTTCACCAACACCCTCAATCCCGGCGCGCATCCGCTGTATCCGGCGTTGGCGCAAATCAAAGTGTCTGCTCACTTCGTGATTCGCCGCGACGGCCGTCTCATTCAGTACGTCCCCTGCGAACGGCGCGCCTGGCATGCCGGCGTTTCGCAATGGCAGGGACGCTCCCGCTGCAATGATTTTTCCATCGGGATCGAACTGGAAGGCGCCGACCGCACACCTTACACCGCCCGTCAGTACCGCAGCTTGAACCAGCTGCTGGCCTGCCTTTGCCGCCGTTACCCGATCGACGCTATTGCCGGCCACAGCGTCATCGCCCCCCGTCGCAAAACCGATCCCGGCCCGGCGTTCGATCCGTCACGGCTCAAAATGCCGTCCTCTATCCTCGTTAAAACCTCTTGTTAAAACAAGAGCATAGCATCTTTACGCACTGATACGAATCACCCAATAGGCCGCCGAAGCAGCGGGCTATAATACAAAGCTATGTCTGTGCTGATTGACTTTTTTCCGCTGCTACTGTTTTTTGTCGTCTTCAAGTTTAGCGATATTTTTATCGCGACGGGAGTAGCGATTGTTGCGTCCGTCGTTCAGATCGCTTACCTGTACTGGCGCAAGAAGCTGGCGGCAACACATTGGCTATCCCTTGCGATCATCGTGATCTTCGGCGGCGCGACCATCGCGTTGCACGACGAGACTTACATCAAGTGGAAACCCTCGGTGCTCTACATTGCTTTCGCGTTGACGCTGCTTGCCGGCAAACTGATCTGGCAGCGCGATTTGTTGCGCAGCGTCATGAAGGACATCGAGTTGCCGGAGCATGTGTGGAGCGGACTGACTTGGGCGTGGGCAGCTTTTTTCGTCTTTCTGGCGATCCTCAACTGGGTGGTCGCGTTCCACATGGGCGTCCCGACCGAAACATGGGTTACGTTCAAAGTCTGGGGCATTCTGGCCATTCTCCTACTGTTTGCTCTCGGGCAAGGGTTGATTCTCGCCCGTTACCTCCAACACGAGCCGGAAGGAAACGAATCGTGAGGGGGATTCTGTTATCATCGCGTTTTTGCCGGCGTGACGGGCGCTTCCCGGCATTGCCAAAATTTTCTCAACCACCAAAGGAAGCATTCCATGACTAAAACCTCTATCGCCGGCGCGCTGTTGATGGCGCTTTTCTCGATTTCCGTGGCGGCGCAAACTCCGGCCGCCAAAGCGGACGCGCCCAAGGCTGCCGCTAAAACAGACGCGGCCAAGCCGACGGCTGTCAAAGTAACCGACAAAGCGCCCGTCGCCAAGAAAGCAGAGCCGCAAGGCAAAACCTTGTACTCGAAAGAAATTTTCGATTTCTATTTGAAGCAACGGGTAGCGCAAGGCCAGCCCGACTCGCCGGAACTGCGCGACGCGCTGCGTGAAGAACTCAATTCCCGCGAAGTGCTCATCCGCGAAGCCAAGAAGAACGGCTTCGACAAGCAAGCCGATGTCAAAACTGAAATTCAGTTGAGCGGCGACATGGTGCTGATTCGCGCTTACTTGAACGACTGGGTTCACAAAAACCCAATTTCCGATGATGTCCTCAAGAAAGAATATGAAGCGCTGAAAGCGCAACTGGGCGACAAGGAGTACAAGGTTTCCCACATCCTCGTGGAAACCGAAGATGAAGCCAAAGCGATCATTGGCGACCTGCAAAAAGGCAAGAAATTCGCCGACATCGCCAAGGAAAAATCGAAAGACCCCGGCTCCAAGGACAAGGGCGGCGATCTCGGCTGGAACACGCCGAGCAGCTTCGTCAAACCGTTTGGCGACGCGATGCCGAAGGTCGAAAAGGGCAAGTTCACGACAACGCCGGTGCAAAGCCAGTATGGCTGGCACGTCATCATGATCGAAGATGTGCGCGACACCAAACTGCCGTCGTTCGAAGACGCCAAACCGCAACTGCAACAGCGGGCGCAAGCGCAGTGGGTTGAAAAGTACGTCAAGGAACTGCGCGAAAAAGCAGGCGTGTAAACACTCCGACGCTGCTTATCAAAACAGGCAACCATGGGTTGCCTGTTTTTTTATGGGCGGTCGCTACACCGTTCCCGCTGTTTGATCTTGATACATCCAGCGCCGCGACCACGGCAGGCTGGCGGCGGCGGCGCCGGCGCGCCGGCACAGCACCTGGAACAGGGCTATTTCGTCGTGCTCGAAAGCCCACTGGCTGCCGACCAGGTACATGCGCCAGATGCGCCAGGATTTGCCGGCCACCATTGATTTCAGGCGTTCGGCCCTGGCCTC
>JAITBX010000101.1 GCA_031283405.1 Burkholderiales bacterium
TTCGTCGTCTTCTGGAAGTCCACCGCCTGGCCGAACACGGGCTGCTGCTCAAAGAGGGGAGCCTCATTGACGCGACCATCATCGAAGCGCCGACCTCCACCAAAAACCGTGACAGGCAAACAGTGGGCACACGGCGCTGTACGCCTTCGCCCACTCATGCATTTGCTAGTTCTACATAACAGAATGCGGCGAAACCGCACAACCCAATCATTCGGAAAAACCTTTTACCGCATGGGTTTCGCGCTACGCTCTACCCCTCCTCCCGCCTCGCGGGCGGGTTTGAAACCCGCCCCTCACCCTCTCACACAAGTGGGAGAGGGGAAGCATATGGCATTCCGTGCGGCAGGGCATAAGGCGGGCAAACGTGTCCGTTCGCGATTGTGACCCCTGATGCCTACTTTACGATGACCCGCGCGAATCGCCGTTTGCCGGCTTGCACGACGACGGTGCTGCCTGCCGTAATGACCAGTTTTTTGTCGCGGACGGTGTCGCCATCGACCTTTAGCCCGCTCTGGTCGATCAGGCGCAGCGCCTCCGAGGTTGACGGCAACAGGTTGGCTTGTTTGACGAGTTGGGCGATCGGCAGCCCGACGCCGTCGCTGTGCAGGGTGACTTCCGGCATGTCGTCGGGCAAAACGCCTTGACGAAAACGGGCGTTGAATTCGGTTTCGGCTTCCTCGGCGGCGGCTTTCGAGTGGAAACGCTCGACGATTTCTTTCGCTAAGAGCACTTTGACATCGCGCGGGTTGCGCCCGCCCTGCACTTCTTTTTTCAGCGCGGCGATGTCTTCAAGCGCTTTCAGCGAGATGAGATCGTAGTAGCGCCACATCAGATCGTCGGAGATCGACATGAGTTTGCCGAACATTTCGCGCGGCGGCTCGGTGATGCCGACATAATTGTCGTAAGACTTGGACATTTTTTGTACACCGTCCAGCCCTTCGAGCAAGGGCAGCGTCAAAACGCATTGCGGTTCAAGGCCGTGAACTTTTTGAATCTCGCGACCAACGAGCAGGTTGAATTTCTGGTCGGTACCGCCCAGTTCGACATCGGCTTTCAACGCCACGGAATCGTAACCCTGCGCCAGCGGGTACAGAAATTCGTGAATGGCAATAGGCTGATTGTCGCGGAAACGTTTGGAAAAATCGTCGCGCTCCAGCATTCGGGCGACAGTGTAATGCGAGGCCAATCGAATCATCCCTTCGGCACCCAGCGCGGAGAGCCATTGGGAGTTGAAAGCGATTTCGGTTTTTTTGCGGTCGAGAATCAAAAAAACCTGATCGGAGTATGTCTTAGCGTTGGCGGCGATTTCTTCGGGCGTTAACGCCGGACGAGTGACGTTACGTCCCGACGGGTCGCCGATCATGCCCGTGAAGTCGCCGATCAGAAAGATGATGTGATGCCCCAAGTCTTGCAACTGACGCAGTTTGTTGAACTGGACGGTGTGCCCCAGATGCAAGTCGGGGCGGGTGGGATCGAAACCCTCTTTGATTCGCAACGGCTTGCCGCGCGCGAGCTTGGCGGCCAGCTCTTTTTCGATCAGAAGTTCATCGGCGCCGCGTTTGAAGACGGCAAGCTGGTGTTCGATAGCGTCGGGGGTCATGCTCATGGAACTCAATGTCAACAAAAATGCTTAACAAAAAAACTTCGCAAAAAAGATTACCGAAAAAAACCGGTAACGCTTGGGTTTTCGCTCTTTCTTGCTAAAATGGAAAAATTCGAGAAAGGTATTCGTGCAAAAAACCACTGACGACATTTTAGCCGAAGGCGCGCCGTTTGGGGCTATGTTTGGGGCAGGCTCTTTTGCGCAGCGCGTGCGCGGGCTGATTTCGGGGCCGCGCGCCGTCGTACTCATTCTGGGGCTTACCGGCATGGCCGCGTTCGGCTTCGTGCCTGGTTCCGCGCCTGAGAAGCACCCCACGACCACGCTGGAGCAGACGCTCCTGCTTCCTGCCGCGTTACCGCTGCTCGACGCTCTGAGCGATCAACCTTACTGGCGCGAAGAGCGCGTTGCTCGCGGCGATACCATCGGCAATGTGCTCGCACGCGCCGGCATGCGCGACCCGCAAGCGATGACATTTTTGCTGTCCGACGCCGAAGCGCGGCCTTTGTACAAATTACGTCCGGGGCGGGCGCTGCGTATCGCGTTGGACGGCGACGGGCAGTTGCAGGCATTGCGTTTTCTGATTTCCGAAATCGAGCTTTTCACGATCACCCGCAAGAGTGGCGCGCTGCAAGCGGAAACGACCATACCGGAGCGCGAAGTGCGCCGCGAACAACGCGCCGGCGAAATTCAGTCGTCGCTCTTTGGCGCAGCCGACGCGGCGGGGATCCCCGACTCGGTGACTGTCGAAATGGCGAATGTGTTGAGCGGCGAAATCGACTTCTATCACGATTTGCGCCGCGGTGATCATTTCGCAGTGCTCTATGAGCGCGTCTATGTCGATGGTGAAATCGTCAACAACGGACGTGTCCTTGCCGTCGAATTTACCAACGGCAACATCGAACACAGCGCTTACTGGTGGCAAAGTCCCGACGGCAAGAGCGGCTACTACAACGCCAAAGGCGAAAGCAATCGGAAAGCGTTTTTGCGCACGCCGCTGGCGTTTTCGCGGGTTTCATCAAATTTTTCATCGGCACGATTGCATCCGCTGTTCAAAACCAAGCGCCCGCACACCGGCACCGACTTCGCCGCGCCGATCGGCACACCGGTACACGCGGCAAGCGACGGCACGGTCGAATTCGTCGGAAGTCAGGGCGGTTACGGCAACCTCGTGATCCTGCGTCACGCCGGCAGAATCACGACTTATTACGGACACTTGTCGCGCTTTGCGAGCGGCCTGAGAAAAGGCAACCGCGTCATGCAAGGCGATGTGATCGCTTATGTGGGGCAAACCGGCTGGGCGACCGGCCCGCATCTGCACTACGAATTTCGCGTGGCAAACGCGCCGCAGAATCCGTTGAAGATGGTGATGCCGCCGACCGCGCCGATTGCCGCCAAAGACAGAAAAGCGTTTGCGGATAGCGTTGTGTCGCTCAAGGAATCCTTGCAAATGGCACGCAAAACTCCCGCAGAGAAAGTCGCGTCGTTTAACTGACGCTACGCTGATTTTATTCTTGCCATGACCGACGCACTCTTCGCCGGAATCATGTCCGGCACCAGTCTGGACGGCGTCGATGCGGTGGTCGCCGCTTTCTCCGAAGCAAGCCCTCTCACTTGCCAACTGCTCGGCAACGCCTTTGTGCCGTTTCCGCCGACGTTGCGCGAAACCTTGTTGGCGCTGCAACAATCGGGCGACGACGAATTGGCGCACAGCGCCCGTGCCGCCAACGCGCTGGCCGACCTTTACGCGCAAGCCACGCGCGACGCCGCAAAACAAGCGGACGTAGAAGTGACATGGTTGCGAGCGGTCGGCATCCACGGTCAAACCGTGCGCCATTGTCCGAATGAAGCGTGGTCGTGCCAACTCAATAATCCGGCGCGAGTGGCGGAACATTTGAGCGTCGATGTTGTCGCCGATTTTCGCAGCCGCGATCTGGCGGCGGGCGGACAAGGTGCGCCGCTGGTGCCGGCGTTTCATGCGGCGATGTTCGGCAGCGCATCGAAACATCGAGCCATCGTCAACATCGGCGGCATCGCCAACCTGACCGATTTGCCGCCGCACGGCGCTATCACAGGTTTCGATATCGGCCCCGGCAATGTGTTGCTCGATGCGTGGTATGCACGAAACCGCGCGCCGCATCAGAAAGAATGGTTCGACCGCGACGGCGCGTGGGCAACGTCGGGAAAAGTTTCTCAGGCATTGCTTGAAGCGTTGTTGAGCGAACCGTTTTTCAAAAAGCCGCCGCCCAAAAGCACGGGGCGCGATTTGTTTCATTCGGCGTGGCTCGCTTCGCACCTCGCCTCGTTTCCTTCGTTGTCACCCGTCGATGTTCAAGCAACCTTATTGCAGTTGACCGCAACGACCATCGCCGCCGCCGTTTCAAAAGAAGCAGCGGAAGAAATTTATGTGTGCGGCGGCGGCGCTTACAACACGGCATTGATGAACGCGCTGGTCGCCTTGCTGACGCCGCGCGTGGTGAAAGCGACCGATGCTTTGGGCGTTTCGGCGCAACACGTCGAAGCACTGGCGTTCGCCTGGTTGGCGCGTGAAACACTGGCGCGCCGCCCCGGCAACCTGCCCGCAGTCACCGGCGCCCAAGGCGCGAGAATACTCGGCGCGATTTATCCCGGGCGCGGATCACACCGTGGCAGGTGTGACGATTGAATCATTGAAGCATCGACCCGTTGGGGTTCGTAAACTCGCCCTCCCTATCGAGTTGCACCCTACGTTTGTTCGCCCGCTTTCAAGTCATGCCTCCCCAACGCCACTTCAAGGTCTTTGATTTCGACAATTTGCGGCGACTTGGGGTAATGCTTTTGAACATGCGCTATCAGTTTGTACGCCGTGCCGGTGTCGCGCAGGAGATAGGCGTGAGCCTTTGCCGCCATCAGGTAAACGCGCGGCGTGTACGGATAATCGGGATAGCGCTGATGAAAATCTTTCACCAGTTGCATGGCTTCGACGGGGTGGCCTTTCTGAACCAATTCCTGCGCCAGCGTTTCGCAAATCATCGGATGCGACGGCGGCGGAATGTCCCCCAATTTTTTTCCTGCCGCAAGATAAACTTCAACAGCGCGATCCGGCGCTTTGGACAGCAGCAACGGCAGATACACGCGCGTCAGGTGCGCGTAATTTTGTTCGAGGGTGCCGTGCGTCAACAGCAAACGGTGATAGCAATCGTGCATCATCACATTTTTGGGCTGCGCTTTTATCACTTCTTTCAGCGCCGCCAAAGCATCTTCGTGCCGCCCTTCCCGAACATAGATTTCGGACAGCGCTTTCGCTTTGCTCGGAATGTATTCGCTCTCCGCCAGCCCCGCTTCCATCCAGTCGTGATTGGTTTGGCTGCGCACGCCTTTTTTTGCCGTCTGACCGGAGAGAAGGGGAACACGTTTCCAAAAAGATGGCGCGGTGTTGGCAGCGCCGAGATAAGTCAACTCGCGGCGGCACAAGGGACAATGCGGCTTCTTGGGATGATCGAGATTGATCGGCATGCAACAATCGCCGAACAAGCGATTGCATGGCGCACACTGCCAAGTCGCGGGATGCTCATGGTGGTAGTGGCAAAACTGTTTGTCGCGCATGACGCTTCTTCGCTCTCGGACAGAAGAAATATTATTCTATGACAAAGCCGGAAAATTGGAAGAGGCGCAGAGCAATATCTGCTCCCTGCTGAGTCTGGTGTTGTTTGATTGTTTTCGGCGGTAAAACTTTTTTGAATAAATTGTGAATATTGCGAAACAATATATTGATTCAACAATAAGCCATTTTCGTTTGTCCGATTTCTGCGTTCCCTGAGGCGGCAGATCAGAAAACAACGTAGAAAAGAATGGAGGCGAACTGGCAGGCGCTGCCCGCCAGAACAAAGAGATGCCAAATACCGTGGCCGTGACGGATTTTTTCGTCAAAAACGTAAAAAATAATGCCAAGCGTGTAAAGCAACCCGCCCGCTGCCAGCCAGATCAACCCCGCCACAGGCAATGCCGCCACCAGCGGTTTGACCGCAACGACGATTAGCCAGCCCATGACGATATAGATCGGCAGCGACAGAACGCGCGTTCTGCGACCCAGCCAAAGTTCCTGAACGATGCCGAGAACAGCCAGCCCCCAGTTGATGCCGAACAGCGTCCAGCCCCAAGCGCCACGTAGCGTGACCAGCGTGAACGGCGTGTAAGTGCCGGCGATCAGAAGATAAATCGCGCAATGGTCGAGGCGCTGAAATATTTCCTTGAGGCGACCGCGCAGCGAATGGTAAAACGTCGAAGTGGTGTAAAGCGCCGTGAGCGAAACGCCGTAAATGCTGGTGCTGACGATGTGCCAAACCGTGCCGTACAAACTGGCAAGCACGATCAGCAGCGCCGAGCCGGAGAGCGCCAGAACAGCGCCGACGCCGTGACTGATCGCATTGAAACGTTCGCCGTAATACATGATCTGTAAAAAAATAGGGGATAATGGGTATCGGCAAGATACATTAACCCACACTGAAAAAAGCATTTTAACGCGATTTAATTGTAAAAAGGAGAAACGATGAAACTGTATTTTTCCCGAGGTTCCTGCGCATTGGCCGTGCACATTGCGCTGGCGGAAGCCGGATTGAAGTATGAAACCGAAGAAGTCGATCTGCGCGTGACGCCGCACAAAACCGCAAGCGGCAGACTCTACACCGAAATCAACCCCAAAGGCTATGTGCCGACGCTGGTGCTGGACAACAGCGAACTGCTGACGGAAGGGCAAGTCGTGTTGCAATACGTCGCCGATCAAGCGCCGCAAAAAGCGCTGATCCCGAAGGCGGGCGAATTTGCGCGTTACCGTTTGCAAGAATGGCTGGCTTTCATCTCGACCGAAGTTCACAAAGGCTTCGCCCCGCTATGGAATCCGGCCACGCCGCAAGAGCAAAAAGACGCGGCGTGGGAGCGCTTGACCACGCGCATCGCTCATGCGAACGAAGCGCTCAACGGCAAAGAATATCTGATGGAAAATTTCAGCGTCGCCGACGCTTATTTGTTTACCTGCCTGCGCTGGACAGGTTTTTTCAAAAAACCTTTGACCGCTTATCCGCACCTGCTGGCGTGGATGGAGCGCGTCGCCGCCCGCCCTGCCGTCAAACAGGCGATGCAGGAAGAAGGATTGCGATAAGTCGTGCGGACGATCGAGGACGATCACCCCTACGGAAAATTTGTGGCTTTGGTGTAGGGGCACGGCGCGCCGTGCCCCTAAGCATCATGCGCGCAGCCGTTTTCGTTTCAACGCTACGATTTGTTTTATTGCGAAAAATTCACGTCCGCAGATTATTTGATTTTACGAACGATAATCCCAGCAGACAATCCGACTCTGACCGTCGTCATCGATAATCAATTCGCAGGGCGCGCCGACGGGCAAAGTCAATTTGTCGCGCACATGGCCGAAAGGCAAGCCGCGAAAAAACGGAACGCCGCTGACGCGCTGCATGTGGTCGATGGCGGTGTCGAGCGTGTAGCCGGTCACTTGTTCGGACGCTTTCGATTCGACGAAATGTCCGAGCAGCACGGCCTGTTGGCACGCCAACACGCCGCTGTGATGCAACTGATACAACATTCGCTCGATGCGGTACGGTTCTTCGTTCACGTCTTCGAGGAACAGGATGCCGCCGTCGATGTACGGAAAGTAGGATGTGCCGATCAGATGCGCAATCATCGAAAGATTGCCGCCCCACAAAGTTCCCGTCGCTGTCAACGAACGGTCGCCGCGCAGAGTGCAGAAGATTTCATGGCGGTTGGCGGCGAGCAGATCGAAGCAGTGTTCGTCGGTGAACGCGCTGACTTCTTCGACGCCGAAATCGGAACACGCCATCGGTCCGGCGAAGGTGACGCGCTGCGCTTTGGCGAGCGCGGCGAGTTGAAAGGCGGTGAAGTCCGAGTGGCCGACCCAGCATTTTTTGTCGCGCGCCAACGCGACGTAATCGATGCGATCAAGCAATCGCGTCCAACCGTAACCGCCGCGCGCCGCCATCGCAATATCGACTTGTTCGTTGTGCAACAAGCGGTACAAAACGCGATGAACAGCGGCGAGCCGTGCTTCGTCGTCGCCGGAAAAACGCTGAAACGCTTGTCCGGCATCGGCATCGACATGAACGCGATGCCCGGCCTGACGCAGAAAATTTTCAGCGCGCGTCAACGCCTGCGGTTCCCACAGACGGCCTGACGGCGCATAAATCATGATGTCGAAAAGGGGAGAAGCCATAGTTATGAAGGAGCAGCGCGCCGCGCTTTGAAAAAAGTGGAAAGCAGCGCGGCGCTTTCATCGGCCAGTATATCGGGAATCACTTCGGTGTGGTGATTCAGACGCGATTCGGCGAAAAGATCGACGACCGAGCCGCACGCGCCCGTTTTCGTATCACGCGCGCCGAACACCAGCCGCACAATGCGCGCGTGCATGATGGCGCCGGCGCACATCGCGCACGGTTCCAGCGTCACATACAACGAGCAACCCGGCAGCCGGTAGTTGCCGAGCGCGCACGCCGCTTCGCGCAACGCGGCAATTTCGGCGTGCGCAGTGGGATCGTTGCCGGCAATCGGCGCGTTGCCGCCGTGCCCAATGATCGTGTTTTCAAAAACCACGATCGCCCCGACCGGAACCTCATGCCGCGCCGCCGCGTCTTCGGCAAGCGCAAGCGCTTGACGCATCCAGCGGAGGTCTTGGTCGAGAGTGAATTCCATCTTGGCGGTGTTTTTGTTAAGTTGAGCGGTCACAGTGCGTTCAAGCTCGAACACGTTTTTCCTCCTCTGCGGAAGAGAATAGTGCGCAAGCGAAATCTGTTTGTCAGTTGTTTTACCGTGCCGGACTCGCCCGGCGGGCGAGTGACTTTCTTGT
>JAITBX010000180.1 GCA_031283405.1 Burkholderiales bacterium
TGCTGCCGTCCCAAGCCGACGCCGTGCTCACCGAGCTGCGGCGGCTGGGCTGGAAAGATCGCGGCTGGCGCGGCAAATCCTACTCATGGTTCCGCGAAACCGACGAGAGCCTGCAAAAACGCTACGCCCGCCCGGGCAACGTGCGCCTCATGGCCTCGATTCGACACATGCTCGCGGCGGCGAACCGCCCGTGGAACTACGCCGACGCGCTGGCCAAGCGCATGTGCGGCATCGACCGGCTCGAATGGTGCAGCTACGAATCGCTGCTGAAAGTGCACACCGCTTTGAAAATGGACGAGCGCCGCCGCGCGGCAAAGCCCGTGCCATCCGTAACACCCCTCTCCCCTCGTGGGAGATGCTTCGACAAGCTCAGCATGCGCGGAGGGGGAGAGGGGGAACAAGCCCGCTCCGACAACCATGCCTGACCTGCCCGCTTCCGTCCGCGACATGATCGCCGTGATCGGCTTGCCCGACACGCTGGCTTTCGTGCGCGCCTTCGGCGGGAAACGCGTCTATATCCCCAAGCGCCTGACCTCCACCGGCGCGGCAGTCATCAGCGAGGCGATCGGCGAGGCGGCGACGGAAAAGCTGGCTGGGTGGTTCGGCGACGGCTTCCTCGAAGTGCCGCGCTGCGTGGCCTGCCTGAACCACGAGCGCAACGTCGAGATCATCAGAAATTACAGTGCCGACACCAGCATCAACACGCTGGTCGAGAAATACAAGCTGTCGCATCGACACCTTCGTCGCATTTTGAAATGCACCGATGCCACAACGCTCCTTTTCCCTCTGGAGGAAGGTTGGGATGGGGGCGGCGATCCGCGCCAACAGGCGCTGAATTTTTAACCAAAGGATAACGAAATGAACCATACCAAGTTGAACACCGCCGAACGCACCCGCTGCGAAGTCTGGACGCGGGTCATGGGCGACCATCGCCCCGTTGCAGCCGTCAACCTCGGCAAAAAAAGCCAACCCCGCGAAAGGCGGTTTTTCCGCGAGCCAAAAACCGCCCCCTTTTCAAAGGGGGTGTCGGCGCAGCCGACGGGGGTTTGAAGCCGAAACCGCAAAATCGGCCTCCAGGCGTTTCAAACGCCATCGGAGGCATCCACCTACCACCCGCCTCCGCAGAATTGAATGTCGGCCAAGTTAAACGGGGTTAAACGGGGGGTGTGGGAGGGTTCCGACGGGCGGGTTTTTGCCGGAATCGGGGAAAAAGTGTGGAAAGGCAAAAGTTAAACACTTTTGCTGGCGTCGGCAAAATGAACTTTTCGGGAAAGCAGCGTTATCATGGAAAGCATGGAAACCTTATACATCAACGATGGACGCCCAATAAAATATTGGTATGACTATACGCCACGCCGTTTTTTGGTATTGTGCGGCTGGGCAAGTGAAGCCGAAGCCGAGGCCATGCGCGCCGCCGCCGGTTTGATGGTGGAAGGAAAGTGTACCGTGGCGGAGATGGCGGCAGCGAAGGCGGCGGCTGAGAGCGTGGAGGCGCGGCTGTGTGAAGCGTGGGAAGCCGAACACGGTGAGCCGCGATTGAATCAAAAAGGGCGTTACTTCGGAGGCCGTCATCCGGCGCTGAGTAATCGCCTATTGCGCGCTTGACTCCAGTGCGGGGCGGGTTTCAAAACCGCACCACATCTGATTCCTGATCCCCGATCCCTGACCTTATAGGTCATTTGTCCACTGCCTTTCGTTTTCTCTGGCTCGCAGAATGCGAGCCATGATTGCGAAAAAAAATCTGCCCAAAGCAGCACCCCGCGAACCCTCGCTCCTGTCGTTACCGCCGATAGAGGTGTTTCGCCTTGGCGATCACACGACTTCGTCGGGTGATCGTCTTTCTTTTTCCGCCGCCGATCTCGCGCAGATGGCGGCAAGCTACGACCCCGTCAACGCCGCCGCGCCGATCGTCGTCGGTCACCCGAAAACCGATTCGCCCACTTACGGCTGGGCTGGCGGCTTTTTGGTCAAAGGCGACAAGCTCATCGCCGAGCCGAAGGACGTTGATGCCGAATTTGCCTCGCTGGTCAAAGCCAAGCGGTTCAACAAAATCAGCTTCGCGCTCTTCCCGCCAGATCATCCCAGCAACCCGAAGCCGGGCGGCTGGTATCCGCGCCACATCGGCTTTCTCGGCGGCGCTGCGCCGGCGATCACTGGACTCAAGCCGGTGACGTTTGCCGGCGATGAAGGCGTTATTGAGTTTTCGACGGACTACGCGCTGGTATCCGCTGCCGGCATCTTTCGGCGGCTGCGCGAATGGTTCATCGAAACCTACGGCAAAGACGCCGCCGACAACGTTATCCGCGAGTGGGACATCAGCGAAATCGAGGACGGCGCAGAAAAGCCCGATCCCGATCCCGCGCCGGTTCCAGCCTTTGCCGCATCACCCAACTATCCCCCGAAGGAGGAAGAAATGTCTGAGCAAGATAAAGAACGACTTGCCGCGCTCGAAGCCGAAAACGCAGCGCTCAAAGCGTCGCAGCGTGAAACCGCGCTCGCCGCCCGTCGCGCCGAATTTGCGGCGCTAACCGAAACGCTCACACAGGACGGGCGGCTGCCCGCTGCGCAAGTGTCCGGCGTCATCGCCTTTGCGATGAGCCTGCCCGATGAGCACGCCGTTGAATTTGCCGCAGCCGACGGCACGAAAACCGCCACCCCCGGCGTGACGTGGTTCAAACAATTCCTGCAAAGCCTGCCGGCGTCCGTGCCGATGGGCGAAGCGGCCAGGAAGCCCGTGGCTGCGCCCGCCGTTGAATTCGTCGCTCCGCGCGGCGAAGACATCGACGCCGATCGCGCCGAGCTGCACGCCAAAGCGCTGGCCTACCAACGCCAGAACAACACCGACTATCTCACCGCCGCCCGTGCTGTGGGCGCGTAAAGGAGCATCACCATGCAACGAATCACTCTCCTCACTCTGTCGGTCATCGCCGCCGCCCGCATCGAAGCGTACTGCCCGATCAACGCCGACGGCAAGGCATCGAAGGACACCGATTTTCCGCTGGGCTTCACCTTCGCCTCGGCTGACGCCGGCGAATCGGTGGGCGTTGACGTGATCGGCACCACCATCGCCTACGCCGGCGCGGCGCTCGCCCCCGGCGATGCCTTGAAGCTCTCCGGCGGCGCCGTCGTGCCCGGCGGCGACGAAACCGACACCATCGGCCGCGCGCTTTACGCCGCCGCCAAAGGCGACAAAACCGAAATCTTGCTGCTGCCGCGCGCCGCTTAAGCGCCGCAGACGAAAGGAAATAAAATGGCAAACAGAGACATCCGCATCATCGACCCCATCCTGTCGAACATCGCCCGCGGTTACCGCAACGATGCCTTCGTGGGAATGGCGCTCTTCCCGCGCGTCACCGTCACGGTGAGCGGCGGCCAGATTTTGCAATTCGGCAAAGAAGCCTTCATGAAGTACGAGACGCGGCGCGCCCCCGGCGCGGCAACGAAGCGCATCGACTTCGGCTACGAAGGCATGCCCTTCGCGCTGGAAAACCACGCTCTCGAAGCGCTGGTGCCGATTGAATGGCAGCGCGACGCTCGCGCTGTGCCGGGCGTTGACCTCGCCACCCGCGCCATCGCCTTGACGCAAGCCGTTACCGCCCGTCAGCTCGAAGAACAGCAGGCGACGCTGGCGACCACCGCCGCCAACTACCCCGCCGCCAACGTCGAAACGCTGACCGGCGCAGGATCACTGGGCGCGATCAGCAACATCACCGAGTGGATCGACAGCAAGAAAGAGCTGATCCGTTCGGGGATTGCGCAGTATCCGAACAAGATGTTTATCGGCCCCAAAGTGTTTAACGTGTTGCGCAATCTTGCCGCCGTGCGCGACAACTTCAAGTGGACGACCAGCGCGTCGATCACCGTCGCCATGCTGGCGCAGTTTTTGGACATCCCGCAGATTTTTGTCGGGCGCGCCGTAGGCAGCGATCAGGCGGGCAACTTCGGCGACATCTGGGGCAACGACATCGTGCTCGCCTACGCGCCGGACAGCCCGTCAGGGCGCGAAGAGCCGAGTTACGGCTACACCTACACGATGGAAGGCCATCCGGCGGTGAAGCAGCCCTACTTCGACGACAACCGCGACAGTTGGGTCTATGGCACGAAAGAAGAACGCGCTCCGGTCATCGCCGGCGCAGCCGCTGCCGTGCTCATCAAGAATGCCGGATAAGGAAGCGCCATGCCTGATTTCATCACCCACTTCGCGCTGCGCGACCACACCGGCAAGCAGTACGCGCCGAATGAGAAAGTCACGCTCACCATCGAGCGCGCCAGGCCGCTGATCGCTCAAGGGCTGATCTCGGAAGTAGGGGAGAAGCGTCCCGCGCCCGCTGCTTCAACCGCCGTAGGGGACGCCGCCCTCGGCGTCCCGACCAATACTCCCCAAGCAGCAGCAGCTCCCCCCTCTCCCCTTGCGGGAGAGGGGCAAAGGGAGAGGGGCAATGCCAACCCCGAATCGCCCGCCAACCTCGAAGCTGCCCAAAAGATTCTTGCGGCTGCCGATGCCGCCGTGCAAAACGCGCGCGACGAATTGAGCGCCGCTCCGAAGTCAAAGAAGGCCGCGCTTACCACGAAGTTAAACGCCGCCCTCGATAGGAAGACAAAGGCGCAAGCCGAGCTGGACGTGTGCCTCGCGGCGCTTGAGCCGACGGAGTAGGGGCGATCTGCGATCGCCCGCATCAGCCATGACCTATTGCACCAGAGACGATTTGATCCAGGCCTTCGGCGAGCATGAGTTAATCAAGCTCACCGATCACGCTCGCACCGGAGCGATCGACGATGCGGTGCTCGATCGCGCCATCGCCGACGCCGAAGGCGAGATCGACGGCTACATCAGCAAACGCTACGGCCAGACGCTGGCGGGCGTCAACCTGCCGAATCTGACCCGCATCGCCTGCGACATCACCCGTTACCGGCTCTACGACGACGCCACCATCGACACCGTGCGACAGCGCTACGAGGACGCCATCGTGTTTCTCAAAGACGTGGCCGCCGGTCGCGCCTCGCTCGGCAATGCCGAGATCGACGGCGTCGGCAGCTTTCGCGTGCTGGCAACCAGCGCCGATCGGCGCTTTAACCAAGATGCGTTGAGAGACTACTGATGCTGCTGCTTCCGATCCTGCCGGTCATCGAGCGTTTAAAAGCGCTTGATATTTTCGTCGAAGTCGGCGGCGCTGCCGAGTATTCGGTTGCCGATGAGCGGCGGCAATTTGTGCCCGCCGCCTAAGTGGTGCCGATCGAGTGCGAAGCGGCGAGCATCAACGGCGAATTGAGCCGATACAGCAACGCCATCAGCCAGCTTATCAACGACACCGTGGCCGTCATCATCGTGGCGCGCAGCCCGCGCGACCCGCGCGGACAAGAAGCGTTGACCGAAATCGAAACACTGCGCGCAAACGTGATGAACGCCATGATCGGCTGGCTGCCGCCGGGCGCTGCCGCCGAGTTTTTATACCGTCGCGGCCGCATCGAGCAGTTTAACGATCAAACCGTCTTCTGGCGCGATGAATTTCTGACCTACCACGACTTGGAGAAATGATGAACGTACCCAACAAAGGCGGCAGCTACACGCTCGAAAACGGCAAGCTGACCCAGACCCAAGCGCCGACGAAACCGGCGCTGACGCGCAAACCTCAATTTTCCTCTCGCCCGCTTGCGGGAGAGGGTGCCCCGAAGGGGCGGGAGAGGGCAGCCGCTGTTGAGAAAACCGAACCGAAGGAAACGAAATGAGCAAATCAACCCAAATCGAACTGATCCTCGCCAAGATTGAAACCGTCTATGGCGAAGACTCCAACCCCGAAGCCGCGCTGAACGCCTTCAAGGTGGCGAACGGTCAACTGACGCCGCTCAACGTTGAAACTGCCGCACTGGATTACAAAAAGCCGACCTTCGGCAACAACGAGCAGATCATCGTCGGCGAGTCCATGAAAATCACCGGCGACATCTACGTCGCCGGATCGGGAACGCCCGGCAAAGCGCCGCCCGTCGGCGTGCTGCTGCGCGGCTGCGGCTGGGCGGAAACGCTCGTGCCGAGCGTGTCGGCGGACTACAACCCGATCTCGGTGGGCTTCGAGTCGCTGACGAACAACTGCTACAAAGACGGCATCTTGCACAAAGGCACCGGCTGCCGAGGCACCTTCACGGCTGACTTTACCGCCAAGCAAGTGCCCAAATTCAGCTTTGATTTCACCGGCCGCTTCGTTCCGGTTATCGATGCGCCAATGCCCGCCGACACCGATTACAGCGGCTTCATCACTCCGAAGGCGGCCATCCCCGCATTCACCGGCGACATCAGTCTCTTGGGCGTGGCCAACCCCAAAACCAAGAGCTTCACCCTCGACACCAAGACCGAAGTGGTCAAACCGGAGTGGGTCAACTTCGACGAAATCTCCATCGTTAACCGCTTGCCGGAAGGCAAAGCCGAAATTGAAATGGGCAGCATCGCCGAAAAAGACTGGTTTGCCGCCGTGCGCGAGCAACAGAAAGGTGAAGTGCTTTACACCCACGGCGTGGACGCCGGCAACATCTGCGAAGTGAAGTACCCCAGCGCGATGGTCACCTCGCCGACTTACGGCGATAACCAGAAAACCCTGACGATGCAGCTCACCGTCACGCCGCTCATCACCAACGGCAACGACGACGTGCTGATCTCGTTCAAGTGATTGTAGGGGCACGGCGCGCCGTGCCCTTCGTAGGGGTCGCCGCCTTCGGCGACCCGAACAAACCCCCGTCCGCCTCGGCGGACACCCCCTTTCAAAAGGGGGCTTTAAAAAGGAAACATCATGGCGCTCAATTTTTCAAAGCTCACAAGCACATTCAAAACCAACGTGCCTGTCACCTACAAAGGCGACAAGGCTGTTGACGAAACCGGAATCGTTACCTGCGAGTTTAAGAGATACACCAAAGATCAGGTTAAGGAAGTGCAAAAAGGCCTGCAAGATTTCACCGGCGCTGACGGCGATGGGTACGTCAAGAATGTGCTGGAAGAAGTTTGGGTAGGTTGGAACTGCACAGACGAAAACGGCGCAGTGCCGTTCACCGAGCAAATGCGCGAATTTTTTTACCAGAGCTACCCTTCGAGCATGATGGACGTGTTCCTTGCATGGGTTAAAGGCTGCTGGGGGGGCGACCGAAAAAACGGCTGATCGCGGCGGCGCAACACTGGGCGCGGTGCCATCTCAATGATTTTGTCGATTACAAGCCGATCATCGAGCAGCTTCGCGCCACCGGCGCGCCGCCGGAAATCATCGCCGAGCACGAAGCCGCGCAGGAGGAAGAGCATGCAGATTTTGAAGTTGACGCCGACGAAGCCGAGGTTGTTTCGATCTTTCTTCGGCTTGAAAACCGCTGGCAGATCGTGCCCACCTTCGGCGGCG
>JAITBX010000050.1 GCA_031283405.1 Burkholderiales bacterium
GACGGAAGCGCGAAAAAGCGGAGCGTTGGAAGTCGGCGCATCCGCGAGGACGAGCCAATGGCGGGCTGCCGATTTCGGCAAAAACCGCTTCTCCGGGATACGGAGGCCGTTCGGAACAACGCCCATTGGTATGGGATGGAGCAATGGCAGAAGCCTGTATGGAATAGTCTCAAAAGGACTGTTTTTCGGGTCAATGCTTGCGCTTGTCGCAGACAAGGGTTTGTACGATTTGTATGACAGCCTATGGCGAAAACGCTAACAGAGGAGACGCCAAAGGGGGCAACCTGAGAAGTAGATGCCGAAAAGGCAAAAGCCGAAAAGGTTAAGCAGTAAAGTCGCAGAGCAGCAGCATCGCTCCTCGATTGCAGCAAGAGGTATGTGTCGCGGTTTCGCGGGCATATCCGGCAGGCTCTACCAGAGCCTTGAACTGAACGTTATTTGGAACGAAGAAGCGCCTTATCAGGTGTTTCCTCAAATTTTGCAAGACTCTCACAAGGAGAAGGCATGAAATATCAACAAGCGGCAAGCGGTGGTTTTTCGCTGAAGGAACTGATGGTCACGGCAGCTATTTTTGCTGTTATCGTGACGGCATCAGCGTCCAACATCGGCGAATGGATCGACAAGTCCAAAATTCGCGCCAACGCTGAAGCAGTACAGAACGGAATCCGCTTCGCGCAAGGCGGAACCATCAAGCACAGCCGTCTCGTTGACTTTTCGTTGATCGGCTCCCCAAAAACAAATTCTGCGTTGACCGATGACGGAGCAACCCGAATCGTTCACGCCACCAATCAAACCAAGCCTGTCGAAACGCTCGACAAGGCGACGCCCACCCTTAGCCACGCGCCTTTCGACTTCGCTCAGGGCGGGCGGGGTGCGCAAAACAAAGCAGGGGTTTCTTGAAAATGTACGGAATGTTCCACTCTCCTGTCCCTTGGGGGCGCCTTCTCCGCAAGGAGGAGGTATTGCAAGCCCCGGCCGGCGAAACCAAACATCCAAAGGGGGGCGCCCGCTGTGACGGGCAGGATTTCGCCAGCGCCCTATGGGGGAAGAGGGAGTCTTACCTTCTTTCCACGTGGAAGAGGGCGCCCCTAAGGGCGGGAGAGTGGGCGATGATGTCGCGTTCGCGCGCAATAACGACAACAAGAATGAACAACAATAAAACAGCAACCGCAATGAGGAATAACAACAACAAACAGAATAATAAAAAACTTGCAGTTTTTCCCTTCTCCCTTCAGGGAGGGAGGCCCTGAGGGTCGGAAAAGGGATACAGGGGCGGCAATGCTGCCCTTTTTTTTGGGCATTTGTTTTCAAAATGAACGCGCCGATATCAAGCGTCGGCGTCGGGTTGCGCTGAAGGTTGAGCGCGTTGAAACGCTTCCAAATTCATGCAGGCATCGAACACCGCCATGAGGCGGGGCAAGCCGTTCAAATCGCACTTGTAACGCTTGGCGCTGGCGACCTGCGGCACCAGACAGCAGTCGGCCAGCGTCGGCGTATTGCCGTGGCTGAACGTGCCGGGCTGATGGGCGAGTTGCGCTTCATACGCCTGAAAACCCAGTCGCGTCCAGTGCTGATACCAAGCGCTTTGCGCTTCTTCGCCCACCTTCAAATCGTTCAACAGATACTTGCGCACGCGAATATTGTTGAGCGGATGAACCTCGCAAGCGATGAGTTGCGCCAGCGCGCGCACGCGAGCGCGACCCACGGCGTCCGCCGGCAACAACGCCGGTTGCGGATGCGTCTCTTCGAGATACTCGATGATCGCCATCGACTGCGTGATGCGGCGGCCACCATCAGTTTCCAGCACCGGCAACAGACCTTCCGGCGAAACGGCGGCAAACGCCGGCTGCTTGTGCTCGTCCTTCGCCAGACGCACCGGCAGATAGTCGTAAGAAAGTCCCTTCAGATGGAGCGCGATGCGCACGCGAAAGGACGCGGAAGATTGAAAATAATTGTAGAGTTTCATTTTGTCAGCGCAGAAGAGAGAGTTAAAAGAAAAAGCATCAAGGAGACGCCGATTCACTTCATCGCCCATGCTCGGCAGACTCAACCCGAAAGGTTGCGAAAGATTCAGCGCTTCCTCAAAGATTCATTTGGCAGGTAAGTATATAACGCGCCGCGCCGTCGCGCAAAATCCGGCGGAAGTGGCGGGGGCGGCAACGGGGAGTGTTGCAAATTTGGCGAGGACGTTCGCAGGGCAGCTTTTATCATGCTTTTTGCGGTTGAAAGAAGCGCTCTTCCCAAGTTTCAGTGTTCCCCCGCCTCAAAAACGCTTTAGGATACTCTGAACAAGTCACCGCGCCGTGTGCGTTGCGGAATCGGGCGGCCTGCTGCGTTACAAATCCTCGCCGTAGTCCTTACTACGACTTTGGCATAGTTGGCAAATTCGGCCTTGTAGTCCATCCCGATTCGCAACGCCCACTTGCCGCTCGACTTATTCAGAGTATCCTTTAAAATCTCTCATGGTCGCCGCATCCACCGTTTCCGTCACTGAGATCGTTGCCACGACGCTTTTTGCGTTGGCGATTCTGCACACGTTCGCGTCCAGTTATCTTGCGCGCTTGGCGCGCTTTTTTCCGGCGCATGCCGGTCTTTGGCATTTGCTGGGCGAGGTCGAGGTGGTTTTCGGGCTCTGGGCCGGCGTGTTGGTTGTCTTCATGTTTGTCTATGTGGGGCGCGCCGAAACGCTGTCTTACATCGACCGTCGCCACTTCACCGAGCCGATGTTCGTTTTCGCCATCATGGTGGTGGCGGCGAGCCGCCCGATCACGTCTTCGGTGCGCGACGGCGTGCGCTGGCTGGCGCGCCGCATTGCCAAGTCGTTGCCGTGGGAGGAGCCGCTGCTGTTGTATTTTTTGACGCTGTCGGTGATTCCGTTGCTCGGTTCGCTGATAACCGAACCGGCGGCGATGACGCTGGCGGCGCTGATGTTGCGCGACACATTTCTTTCGCACACGATGCCGCAACGAATCAAATACGCGACGCTGGGTGTGTTGTTCGTCAATGTGTCGGTCGGCGGCGTGTTGACGCCTTACGCCGCGCCGCCGGTGTTGATGGTGGCGAGCGGCTGGAACTGGGATTTGTTTTTCATGTTGACGACGTTCGGCTGGCGCTCGATGTTGATCGTGCTCGTCAACGCT
>JAITBX010000074.1 GCA_031283405.1 Burkholderiales bacterium
GTGTGCTCTTCCGATCTGATCAAAACCAATCCTTCGATGCCATTCTGTTTCAACACGCCGAGCCGTTGCCGGAACGAATCCGCGCCGCCTACCGACCCGAGGTCAACGAATACCGCGGATTGCAATCATTGCAACTGGCTGTCGAGCATTGGTGGCCGTACTGAGAGCAAGAATCGAATTTTCCGATTTTCCTCTCCCACTTGTGGAGGAAGAAAATAAATCAGCGTCTCCCTGACTCAACGCCGCTAACCCAAAACTTCGACCTGCTGCCGCACTTTGTCCAACGTTTCCCTGAATGACGCGAGGCGTTCTTTTTCTTGTTCGACGACAGCCTGCGGCGCACGCGCGACGAAACTTTCATTGCTCAATTTGCCTTGCGCTTTGCCGATTTCTCCTTCCAGCCGAACGATTTCTTTTTGCAGCCGTTCGCGTTCAGCCGCCACGTCGATTTCAATTTTCAACATCATCCGAAAATCGCCGACCACTTGCACCGGCGCCGGCGACGCCGGCAATTCGGCACCGGCTACGTTCACCTTGGAGAGTTTCGCCAACGCCGCCAGATACGGCGCATACGCTTCGACCACTGTCGGATCGCCCGCCACCAGCAACGGCACTTTTTGCGCCGGCGATAAATTCATTTCCGCGCGCAGGCTACGGCAAGCGCCGACCATTTCTTTCAGGTGCGCGATTTTCGCTTCGCTCGCTTCATCGAAGGCTTTCGGATCGCATACCGGATACGGCGCTGTGCCGATAAAATCGGTCGTCTTGCGATGCGCCATCGGCGCGACGGTTTGCCACAACTCTTCGGTGATGAACGGAATCAGCGGATGCGCCAGCCGCAAGACGGCTTCCAGCACGCGCACCAGCGTTCGGCGTGTGCCGCGTTGTTGCGCTTCGCTGCCTTGATTCAACTGCACCTTCGCCAGTTCAAGATACCAATCGCAATACTCGTCCCACACCAATTCATACACCGCGCGTGCGATCAGATCGGGGCGATACGCGGCAAACTGTTGAGCGACTTCGGCTTCGGCGCGTTGCAACCGGCTTTTCATCCAGCGGTCGACAAACGAAAATTCAATCGTTCCATCGTCGTGTTCATGGAGCTCCTGCAAGCCGCAATCTTTGCCCTCGCAATTCATCAAAACAAAACGGGTAGCGTTCCACAGTTTATTGCAGAAGTTGCGATACCCTTCACAACGCTGCATATCGAATTTGATGTCGCGCCCCGGACTTGCAAGACTGGCAAAGGTAAAACGCAACGCATCGGTACCAAACGCGGGAATGCCTTCGGGGAATTCTTTGCGCGTTCGTTTTTCGATTTTCCCCGCGTCTTTCGGATTCATCAGTCCGGTTGTGCGTTTTTCCACCAGCGCTTCGAGATCAATGCCGTCGATCAAATCAATCGGATCAAGCACATTGCCCTTCGATTTGCTCATCTTTTGGCCTTCGGCATCGCGGATTAATCCGGTCACATACACATGCCGAAACGGAATTTCGCCGGTGATGTGCCGCGTCATCATCACCATTCTCGCCACCCAGAAGAAAATAATGTCGAAACCTGTGACGAGCACCGTTGACGGCAAATAACGATCGATCACCGGATTGGATTTCTGTGGCCACTCCGGCGTCCAATCGAGCGTCGAGAACGGCCACAGCGCCGACGAATACCAGGTATCGAGCACATCAGGATCGCGCGTTAATGCGCCGTGATAATTCTCTTTCGCCGCCAGCGAACGCGCTTCGTTTTCATCGTGCGCCACCCAGCATTTGCCATCATCGCCGTACCACGCGGGAATCTGATGTCCCCACCACAGTTGCCGCGAGATACACCAATCTTGCAGGTTACGCATCCATGCGTAGTAGGTGTTGACCCAGCTTTCAGGAACGAAACGAACTTCACCGGATTCGACAACTTCAATCGCTTCCTGCGCGATAGTTTTTCCATTACGTCCCGGTTGATTGACCGCGACGAACCATTGATCGGTCAACATCGGTTCGATCACCGTATGCGTGCGATCGCCGCGCGGCACTTTCAGTTTGTGCGCATCAACCTTCTCCAAAAATCCCTGTGCGTCGAGATCGGCAACGATTTGTTTGCGCGCTTCAAAACGATCGAGCCCGCGATACCGTTTCGGCGCGGCCTCGCTGATTTTGGCGTCCAGCGTCAACACGCCGATCTGCGGCAGATGATGACGCTGCCCCACGGCGTAGTCGTTGAAGTCGTGCGCCGGCGTTACTTTAACGCAACCTGTCCCGAATTCGCGGTCAACATAATCATCGGCAATGATCGGAATTTTTCGACCGGTCAGCGGCAGCTCTACCGTTTTGCCGACCAGCGCCCGATAACGCTCATCGTCAGGATGCACCATCACCGCCACGTCACCCAGCATCGTTTCCGGTCGCGTCGTCGCCACCGTCAACCCTCTCATGCCGTTTATTGCGCCGTCGGTAAACGGATACGTAATGTGCCACAGGAAACCGTCCTCCTCGTCCTGTACCACTTCGAGATCGGACACTGCCGTTCCCAATACCGGGTCCCAGTTCACCAAACGCTTGCCGCGATAAATCAGCCCATCGTTGTACAAACGCACAAACGTTTCGGTGACTGTTTTCGACAGCCCCGCATCCATCGTGAAACGCTCGCGGCTCCAATCGGGCGACGTGCCCAACCGCCGCATTTGCCGCGTGATGGTGTTGCCGGAAACTTCTCGCCACTCCCACACTTTTTCGACAAACTTTTCGCGGCCAAGATCGCGCCGCGACAAACCTTGCTTTTCGAGTTGCCGCTCCACCACCATCTGCGTGGCGATTCCGGCGTGATCGGTGCCCGGCTGCCACAACGTATTGATGCCGAGCATCCGATGGTAACGGGTCAGCGCATCCATGATCGTTTGCTGAAAACCGTGTCCCATGTGCAACGTGCCGGTGACATTCGGCGGCGGCAACAAAATACAAAACGACTCGGGCTTCGCAGGATCGGTGCCGGCCTTGAAATAGCCGGAGGCTTCCCATTGCGGATACCAGCGGTGCTCAATCTCCGCCGGGTCGAAACTTTTAGCGAGCGTCATGGTATTTTGAAAATGGGTTCAGACAGAACGGGAGATTATAACGGTTTCAGGGATCAGGGATCAGGAATCAAAATCCCTCTCCCGCTTGCGGGAGAGAGTGCCCCGAAGAGACAAGGCCAGCCTTGTCTCTGCAAACCCCCGCCGCTTCGCGGCGACCCCTTTCAAAAGGGGTCTTGGCGGGAGAGGGCAAAAGCGATGCTGCGATCAAGCACCAAGGATCAAGAGGCACATCGTAGGGGCGACCTGTGGTCGCCCGAATCTTTGCGGGCGGCAGAATGCCGCCCTTACACCCCGGTTCCTGATCCCTGCTCCCCGCTTTCCTCGCCGCGCGCGATCAAAATGCTGCAATGCACCTTGTCCATCAAACCGATGCCGGTCGAGCCTTTCCACCAGCGCGCCGCGAAACTCTGCTCGCGTTTGTGTCCCAGAATCAGCAAATCAATATCGAGTTCCTTGACGAGCCGCGCAATCACTTCCACCGGCTCGCCGGTCACCGCATGCGTGCGCGCCGGCAAACTGTGCGCCGCCAGATACCACTGCGCCGCTTCCAAATCCTTTTCGGCGGACTTGGTGTCCGGATCGAACGCCAGCGCCGGCACATACTCGCCCGCCAGCGTGTAAACCGCCAGATCATGAATCACCGCGACGATGTGAATCTCCGAATCGCGCGGATTGAACATCAGGCATTCATCGAGCGCGTAACGGCTGGCCTGCGAGCCATCGTAAGCAATGAGGATACGTTTATGCATGACTGATTTCCTCGTGAACAAGTGTTGGCTATTATCCCACAGGCCGCAGGCTTTCAGATAATTTTGAATTGCAACTTCATTCGCCGCCGTCGCCTTCCGTAATATCATCTTCCTGCTCATAGTAATAGGAGTAATCCACGCCTTTCATGAACATTTCGCGGTCGTTGATCTTGTCCGTCAACGCTGACGAAATCAGAGCTTTTATCGGCGCAGAGTTTGCAACGCTCGTTTCCATAGCGTTCAGATAATCTTTCTTGTTGATCTTGCTCCAATCGACGCACCGTTTCAGGTTCTTTTTCAAAATCAGGTCAAGCCAAATGCGCGCGCTTCTGCCGTTGCCTTCCATGAATGGATGAGCAACATTCATCTCCACATATTTGTCGGCGATTTCTTCGAAAGTGCTTTCGGGCATATTCTCGATAGCCTTCAGCGTTCCGGGGAGGAACTGCGCCATAACGAACTGGAAACCGCCCTTGGCGATATTGAGCGTCCTTATCTGCCCCGCGAAATCGTAAAGCCCGCCGAACAAATAACCGTGGATCTGCTGCAAGCCTTTGACTGTGCCGACCTCGATGGTGTCGAACAATGAACTGTCGAAAAGGGCATAAGCCTTTGATTTGCTCTTGCCGTCGATCGTTTCATCGCTGTAAGTGAACCACTCGATGAAACGGTTTGCTTTCTTGCTCGGAAAGTTCTTCGCAAGCTCAATGATGCCACTATGGTCAAGGACGTTTGCGGCGCGTTTTTTTCCGTCTGGCGCAGTGAATTTGAACTGGGTAGTCACACTACCCAGTTGACTGTTTTCGCGTTTCAGCTTTGCTTTCAGGTATTTCCAATAGTTCCGATTCTTCTCGTAATCATTCTCGTCGCGCAACACGCCGACAATATCGACAACCGAAAACCACCATTTGGAATCCTCGTCGTCCCAAACGGCGCGGACTTCCCGATCGTCGAAAAAACGGATGGAGATTTTGTTTGCCATCACTGCGCCCGCTAACCTCTGATTCCTGAAATCTGCGCCCCACAAAACGCCAGCGCCGCCGTCGTCAGCGCTTCCCAAACATCGACGGGCGGTCCGGACAGTGTCACGCCCTTTGCTTGCGCGTCGAGTTTCGCCAGCGTTCCCAGAAAACCGGGCAGCGCCGCGTTGGAAACGCGCCGCGCCGCTTTCTCCATCGCCGCCTGTCGCCGTCCCCAAATCCGCGCCGATTCGATCGCTTTTGCCGCAGGCACGCCCTGCATCGTTTGCGCGCGAACGGCGCACAGCGCATGAACGTCTTCGGAAAACTGCCACACGAGCAGTTGCACCTTTTCGCCTTCGTCACGCAACGCTTGCAACAAGCGCACCGTCCGCGCCGCATCGCCGGACAACCATGCTTCCGAGAGCGCAAACACATCGTAGCGCGCCACATCGGCAATCGCCGTTTCGATCATCTCCATCGTCAACGCGCCCTCTGAAAACAACAGCCCCAGCTTTTCGATTTCCTGACGCGCTGCCAGCAAATTGCCTTCGCAGCTGTCGGCGAGAAAAACCAGCATTTCGCCCGTAGCCTGTTGCCCCTGTTGCCGCAATCGCTCGCCGATCCAGCGCGGCAAGGCTTCGCGCTCCAGCGGATACACCGGCACGACGGTTCCGGCATCTTCCAGCGCTTTGAACCAGCCGGTTGCCTGCATCGTTTTATCGGCGCGCGGCAACGTCACCAGCGTTACCTGTTGCGCGTCCAACCTTTGAGCGTACTTCTCCAGCGTTTTGCCGCCTTCCGTTCCGGGTTTGCCGGACGGAATACGCAAGTCGAGCAATCGCCGCTCGCCGAACAAACCAAGATTGCTATGCGCCGTCAGCAGAACATCCCACTTGAAACTTTTCTCGACAACGAAAACTTCGCGCTCGATGCAGCCCGCTCCACGCGCGGCGCGGCGAATGGCGTCGCCCGCTTCCTGAACGAACAACGCTTCATTGCCGTGAACGACGTACAACGACGACAATGTTTTCGCCAGATGTTTTTCGAGATCGTCGAAACGGATTTGCATCGTGATAATCAGTCCGGCGGCAGCGCCTTCTGCAAGCGCCGCAAAATCTGTTGCACTGCGTCCTGCTGCATTTCCAGTATCAGATTCTGTTCCTGAATTTCACGCGCCAAGCGCTGCGTGTCGTCGTAGGAATACGTGCGCTGAATGTCGATTTCGCCGGGCGGCATCCAATCGTTGCCTTCCTTGTCGTACAAACGGAACGCATACACTTTGGTCAACACATATTCGCGGGCGCGACCGCCGGAGGTCAGCGACAGCACCGATTTATCGTCGGACATTTGTTTGAGATCGAGCGTCACCTGCGCGTCCTTGGGATGTTCCTCCACTTTCAATCCGGTAACGCGAGTCAGCAACTTGCGCAAATCTTCCGTCACGCCCGGCGCTTCGGCACCGTTGATCGCAATCGACTGAAAGGTATAAGCGACTTGACCGCGCAATTTGAAACCGCACGCCGACAAGGTTCCGGCGACGCCCAAGCACAATGCGCTCCGCAACAATGCGCGGCGCTTTAATTTGTTTTCAGACGACAACATTGACCAACCTCCCCGGCACCACGACGATTTTTTTGATCGCCCTGCCCTCTGCGTGTTTCACCACTTCGGCGCTTTCGTGCGCCAACGTTTCCAACATCTCGCGCGTCGCCGTCGCCGGCGCCGTCAGTTTTCCGCGCAGTTTGCCGTTGATTTGCAGCACCAATTCGATTTCATCTTGTGCCAGCGCTTTATCGTCAATCTCCGGCCACGGCGCATCGAGCAGCGTTCCGTAAATTTTGTCGTAGCCCAGTTTTTCCCACAGCACATACGCCATGTGCGGCACGATCGGATACAGAATACGCAGCAAAATGCTCAAGCCTTCGCCGGTTGCAATATCCGAAGTTTCATCGCCGCCGCTATACGCTTCCAGTGCGTTCAGCATTTTCATTCCGGCGGAAACAACGGTGTTGTACTGCAAACGTTCGTAATCGAAATTGGCCTGTTTCAATGTGCTGTGAATCTCGAAGCGCAACTGCCGAGCAGCCTTGTCTTGCGCAGCCCAATTGATCGCGCCTGCTTTGCTCGCCGCTGCGGCAGCGCTGCTGCGTTCGCCAGCGTATTGCCACAGCCGCCGCAAAAAGCGATGCGCGCCATCGACACCGGCCTCCGACCATTCGAGCGTTGCTTCGGGATGCGATGCAAACATCACGAACAACCGCGCCGTATCGGCGCCGTAACGATCGATCAATTCCTGTGGATCGACA
>JAITBX010000066.1 GCA_031283405.1 Burkholderiales bacterium
AATGATCCATCACTGGAAGCCTGCCTTGCAGGTCTTTCAGATTGTCTTTGGCGAGGACAGGGTGCCGGTTAATGAGTTATGATCAAGCAAGATTGACACAGTTGGATTTACAGACCCGGTGTCATGATGAATCGACCTTTGGAAGATCAATAAACCAGCGTCACCCGATAACCGCTGGCGGTGACGTCGTTGCGCAGCAACAGCCGCAACGAGACATCGCTGGACGCGGGCGCGCCGATGCGAACATCGGCAGACGGCGGCAGATACATTTCGGGTGTGAAAAAAATGCGCGCCAGCAGTTGATTTCGCGCGTCGGTCAATTCGAGCGCCAGCCTCGGGTAAGCAACGGGCTTGTCGCTGCGATTGCGCAGCGTGACGGAAAGCAGTTGTTGCTTTGCGTCGTGAGGATCGAACTGCAAATCGGAGGCTTCGATGCCCAGCCCCGTTACGCCGAGATTTTGCAGCGGCCGGATTTCACAATGAAGCAAGCGGCAACCGAAAGACAACGCCGGCGTCAATTTCGGATACGAGCTGGCCAATTCGTCGTGAAGGAAAAATGTGGCCTGCGCCGCCAGCAACGCAGCCAAACCCGGCAGAGAAATCAGATAAAACAGCGGGCGGCACCACGCGGGCAAATGCAAACGTTGCCAGACGGTAGGTTTTTCGGAGGGATCAAGCACCAGCGCCAGCGGCGAGGGCTTGTTCTTGCGGCGCTTCTTTTTGCGGCGCGGCGTTTCTTCGCGCTCTTCTTCGGCGACAGAATCTTCTTCCAGCGAGAGCGACGCGCCTTTTTCACCGCCGACTTTTTCATCATCGGTCGTGGTTGACGACAGGGGTGAAAAAGATGAAGGAGATGGCGGCGGCGCGAGCGCAATCTCATCGCTTTCAAGGAGTCGCGGAAATGTTTTGCTTCTTGCTTCTGTCGCAGACGGCACGAACGGGCTAGGCGGCAACAGCGATGACGGCGTAAGCGGGGGCGAAGGTAGCGGCGAGGAGAGGGATGGCGCTTCCGGTGACGCAGGCGTTTGCTCAGACAATGGCATGGCGCTGAGCACATCTTCGGGCACCGACACCGAGTCGCGCAGCGTCATGGTTTCGCGCTGCATGGGTTCCATGCCAGGGCCGGGCATACGTTCGCCCACGACGTTCACCAGCGCCGCGAAAGCATTGAACACCGTCCGGCAATGTCCGCACCGCGCTCGCCCTTCGCGCAACGCCAATTGCTGCGACGTGATGCGAAACGTCGTGTGGCATTGCGGACAGCGAGTGTAATGGAAAGTTATCGGCACAGCGGCGGCCAGGAAACGGAAAGAATCTATTATATTTCGTCTTTCAGTCGCGGGCAGAGGTTTTTCGATACCGGAGCGGATGGCGAGGAGTTTTGGGGGGCGTGATCCGGTCGCCGACTGTTCATTTTTCGAGCGCGGCGATGGCGTCGGCCAGTTCCAGCCATTCGTTTTCCAGCGTTTCGACGGTTTTTGCAATTTCGCGCTGCCGCGCCAGCGCGGAGGCTAAACGATCTTTGGCGCTGTCGTCTTTGGCGTTATCGCGGTAGGCATCGGGCGACGCCAGCCAACGTTCCAGTTCGGCGCTTTCGGCACTGAGGTTTTCCAGCGTTTTTTCGATGTCGTTTTGCCGTTTGACGAAGGGCGCGCGGCGCTGCCGCGCTTCGGCGGCGAGGCGCTTTTGGGTTTTGCGGTCGGGGGCGGCGGCATTGGCATTGTCGTTGCTGCCGCCGAGTTCATTGCGCAAATGATTGAGCACGAAGCGGCGGTAATCGTCGAGATCGCCGTCGAACGGCTCAACGCTTCCCTGATGAACGAGCCAGAACTCATCGACGGTCGCCGCCAGCAAATGGCGGTCGTGCGCGACGACGATCAGCGCGCCGTTGTACGCTTGCAGCGCTTCGGTCAGCGCTTCGCGCATGTCGATATCGAGGTGGTTGGTCGGCTCGTCGAGAATCAACAGTTGCGGGCGCGCATAGACGATCAGCGCCAGCGCCAGCCGCGCCCGCTCGCCGCCGGAAAACGAAGCGATGGCTTGCGTGGCCTGGTCGCCGTGAAAAGCAAAGCCGCCCAGAAAATCGCGCAGCGTTTGTTCGCGCGCCTCGGAATCGAGGCGTTGCAGATGCAGCAACGCCGAAGTGTTCGGATCGAGCGTGTCGAGTTGATGTTGCGCGAAGTAGCCGATGCGCAAATCGCGGGCGGTGTGCCGCGTGCCGCGCAAGAGCGGCAAGACGCCGACCATCGACTTGATGAGCGTGGATTTGCCCGCGCCGTTGGGGCCGAGAAGGCCCAGGCGCGTTTCGGAGAGAATGCCGCATTCGACTGTCGGCAACACAGGTTTGTCTATGTTGTAACCGAGGTCGGCGCTCTCCAGCCGCAGCAGTTGACGCGCGTGCGAATCGCTTGGCGGAAAACTGAACGAAAAAGGGCTGTCAACGTGCGCCGCCGAGATGCGCGTCATCTTTTCCAGTTGGCGCAAGCGGCTTTGCGCTTGCTTGGCTTTGGTGGCTTTGGCGCGAAAGCGGTCGATGAAGTTTTGCAGATGCGCGATAGTGCGTTGCTGCTTCTCGAACGTCGCTTGTTGATTAGCGAGCGCGGCAGCACGCTCTTGCTCGAACTGCGCGTAATTGCCGCTGTACGTTTTCAACGT
>JAITBX010000115.1 GCA_031283405.1 Burkholderiales bacterium
CGACGAAACGCCGCCGGGAACGCCCCGGCTCCGCGAAATTCCGTACAACTATACCTCGCTCTCGGATCGTGAAATCGTTATCCGCCTGCTCGGCGCGCCGATGTGGGATGTACTCGACCAGTTACGGCTGGAGCGGCGTACAGGCCGGTCGGCGAGAATGTTGTTTGAAGTGTTGGGCGACATCTGGGTGGTGTGCCGCAATCCGTATCTGCAAGACGACTTGCTCGACAATCCGAAACGGCGGGCGTTGCTGGTCGAAGCGATGTACCATCGTCTGCACGAGATCGAAAAACGGCGGCAGGCGAGTTTTGCCGATGCGCCGGAACGCGCCGAAAAAGTGGCGCAATTGGTCGAAGCGGCGCGCAATGCGGTGGACGCTTTCGCCAACTGGTTTCCGCAAACGCAGGAAATGCGGCGGCGCATCGTGCGCGTGCTGTCGCGCTACACGCACAAAGACAATATCGCGTTCAATGGTTTGGCGCGCGCCGCGCACGTCACCGATGCCACCGACTGGCGCGTCGAATATCCGATCGCCGTTCTCTATCCCGACAACGAAGATGAAATTCGCGGGATGGTGCATGGCTGCATCAAGTTGGGGCTGACGATCATTCCACGCGGCGGCGGCACCGGCTACACCGGCAGTGGCATTCCGCTGACGACGAACGCGATCGTAATCAACACCGAAAAACTCGATCATCTGTCGGCAGTGGAATCGGTGGTGTTGCCGGGTCACACCAAAGAGACGCCGACCTTTGCCGTCGGCGTCGGCGTGGTGACGCGCAAAGTGATGAACGCGGCAGCGGCAGCGGGCATGGTGTTCGCCGTCGATCCGACGTCTGCCGACGCTTCCTGCATCGGCGGCAACATTGCGATGAACGCGGGCGGCAAGAAAGCGGTGTTGTGGGGAACGACGCTCGACAATCTCGCGTCGTGGCGCATGGTCACGCCCGAAGCACAATGGCTGGAAGTTACGCGCATCGATCACAACCTCGGCAAAATTCACGACGCCGAGGAAGCGGTGTTTGAATTGAACTGGCTCAACCCCAGCGGCAAAACGGTGCAGCGCAACGAAACGCTGCGCATTCCCGGCAGCGCGTTTCGCAAAGCGGGCTTGGGCAAAGACGTCACCGACAAGTATCTGCACGGTTTGCCCGGCATTCAGAAGGAGGGCTGCGACGGCATCGTCACCTCGGCACGATTCATTCTTCACAAAATGCCGCCGGTCACGCAAACGATTTGTCTCGAATTTTTCGGGCTGGCGCAACATTCGACGCCGGCCATCGTCGAAATCAAACGCTATCTCGACACGCGACCGAACGACGTGCGGCTGGCCGGCCTCGAACACATGGACGAGCGCTACACCAAGGCGGTGAAGTACGCGACGAAAGCAGCGAACCGTGGCCGTCCGACGATGGTGCTCATCGGCGATATCGTCGGCGATGATGTTGGCGCGGTATCGCGCGTTGCCAAAGAAGTGGTGCGTATCGCGCAAGCGCGCGGCGGCGAAGCGTTCGTCGCTACCGACGCCGAAGAGGGTCATCGTTTCTGGGCGGAGCGCTCGCGCACGGCAGCCATTTCCAAACACACCAACGCTTTCAAACTCAACGAAGACGTGGTGATTCCGCTCGAACGTCTCGGCGATTACACCGACGGCGTCGAGCGCATCAACATTGAATACTCGCTACACAACAAACTCAAACTGTGCGACGCGCTACTGGCTTTTTTCGACGAGCCGTCGCTTCCGCAACTCATCGGCGAGCACACCGACTTCAAGCCGACCGAAGCGTTGCTTGAAGAGAAACTGGGGGAAGCGCGTTTGCTGGTGAAGCAAGTGCGCGACCGCTGGCAGGATTTGTTCGACCGGCTGAATGAAACGTTTCGCGCCTTGCAGAATCATTCCGAAATCGCGTCGTGGAAAAAAGAATTGCGCCATCCTTTGCAAGAGATTTTTTCGGGGCTGATGCTCTCGCCGCTGGCGGAGCGTTGCAAAGGCATTCACGCGCAAGTGCTGCGCAGCCGCGTTTTCGTGGCGCTGCACATGCACGCCGGCGACGGCAATGTGCATACCAACATCCCCGTCAATTCCGACGATTACGACATGCTGCAACGCGGCTACGCCGCCGTTGCGCGCATCGTCGCGCTGGCCAAGTCATTGGGCGGCGTGGTTTCGGGCGAACACGGAATCGGCATCACCAAGCTCGAATTCATGAGTGACGAAGAATTGAAACCGTTCGCCGATTACAAAGCGAAAGTCGATCCGAACGGCCACTTCAACGCCGGCAAATTGCTGCGCTCCGCCGCGCTGCCCGCCGATCTGACCAACGCCTACACGCCAAGCTTCTCGCTGATCGGTCACGAAAGCTTGATTCTCGAACAAAGCGATCTCGGCGCCATTTCACGCGCAATCAAGGATTGTTTGCGTTGCGGCAAATGCAAGCCCGTGTGTTCGACGCACGTGCCGCGCGCCAATCTGCTTTATTCGCCGCGCAACAAAATCCTTGGCGTGTCGCTCTTGATCGAAGCGCTGCTCTACGAAGAGCAAACGCGGCGCGGCGTTTCCTTGCGCCATTACAATGAAACCTGGGACATGGCTTACCACTGCACGGTTTGCCACAAATGTTTGGCGCCTTGTCCGGTGGACATCGACTTCGGCAATGTCTCCGTTGCCCTGCGAAATTTTCTGCGCAAGGAAAAGAAAAAACCGTTCAATCCGGGCGCAGCGCTGAGCATGCTGTTTCTCAATCTGCAAAAACCGCTGGCGATCAAAACGTTCAAACATCTTTTCATCGACATCGGTTATCGCTTGCAACGCACCTCCCATTTGCTGGCGCGCCGCACCGGCTTGCCGCAACGGCAAACGCAACGCCCGCCGGCGACGGTCGGCAAACCGCCGATCAAAGAGCAACTCATTCACTTCGTCAACAAGCCGATGCCGGGCAATGTGCCGTTGCGCACGTCGCGCGCGTTGCTCGGCGTCGAAGACCCCACCGTCGTCCCCGTGCTGCGTGACCCGCGCAAGGTGAACAGCGAGAACGGCGATTCTGAGGCCGTGTTTTATTTTCCCGGCTGCGGCTCCGAACGCTTGTTTTCGCAAACCGCGCTGGCGACGCAGGCGATGCTTTACGAACTCGGCGTGTCCTGTGTGCTGCCGCCCGGTTACTTGTGTTGCGGTTATCCGCAAACAGCAGCGGGCGATGACGGCAAAGGGCAGGCGATGGTGATGCGCAACCGCGTGCTTTTTCACCGGATGGCGACGACGCTGAACTACCTCGACATCAAAACCGTGTTGGTTTCGTGCGGCACCTGTCTGCACGAATTGCAGCATTACCATTTCGATCAGATTTTTCCTGGCAGCCGCATTCTCGACATTCACGAATACCTCTACGAAAAAGGCGTGAAGCTCGAAGGCGGCGAGGACACGCGCTATCTGTACCACGACCCCTGCCATTCGCCGATGAAAGCGTACAAACCAATGACGGTGGTACGCGGGCTGTTGGGCAATGGCGTGATGCTGAACGATCGTTGTTGCGGCGAATCGGGAACGTTGTCGGTGACGCGCCCCGATGTGTCAACGCAAGTGCGCTTCCGCAAGGAAGAAGAATTGCGCAAAGACGCGGCGCAGCTTCGCGGCGACGATTTCAAAGGGCGCGTCAAAGTGTTGACGGCTTGCCCCTCCTGCTTGCAAGGTTTGTCGCGCTACAACCGCGATGTGAAAACGAAGGCCGATTACATCGTCGTCGAACTGGCGCGCCGCCGTCTCGGCGAACACTGGATGCGCGACTACGTGGAAAAAGTCACGCAAGACGGCATCGAAAAAGTTTTGTTGTGATGGTTGACGCACCAT
>JAITBX010000148.1 GCA_031283405.1 Burkholderiales bacterium
CTCGCTGATTTCGATTTTCGCGCGGCTGGGCGGCGGCATTTTCACCAAGGGCGCTGACGTCGGCGCCGATTTGGTGGGCAAGGTTGAAGCCGGAATCCCCGAGGACGATCCGCGCAACCCTGCGGTGATCGCCGATAACGTCGGCGACAACGTCGGCGACTGCGCCGGCATGGCGGCCGACTTGTTCGAGACTTACGCGGTGACGATTGTTGCGACGATGTTGCTCGGCGCTTTGATGTTGCCGAATCTGGGGCAAGCGGCGGTCACTTACCCGCTGGCGCTCGGCGGCTTCTCGATCATCGCGTCGATCATCGGCACTATCTTCGTCAAAAGCAGCGGCGGAAAAATCATGCGGGCGCTGTATAACGGTCTGATCGTCGCCGGAGTGCTGGCGGCGGCGGGCTTCGCTTTCATCACCCATTACATGCTCGGCGGCATTCATGAAGTGTATCCCAATCTGTCGTGGGGTCAGCTCTACGGCGCGTCGCTGATCGGTCTGGTGTTGACCGCCGCGATGGTCGTTATCACGGAGTATTACACCGGCACCGACTTCAAGCCGGTCAAACACGTTGCGCAAGCTTCGACCACCGGCCACGCCACCAACATCATCGCCGGTCTCGGCGTTTCGATGAAAGCCACCGCCTGGCCGGTGCTGGCGGTGTGTGCGTCGATTCTCGGCGCTTACGCGCTGGCCGGACTGTTCGGCATCGCCGTTGCGGCGACCGCGATGTTGTCGATGACCGGCATCATTGTTGCGCTCGACGCTTACGGCCCGATCACCGACAACGCCGGCGGTATCGCCGAAATGAGCGAACTGCCGGAATCGGTGCGCGCCGTGACCGACCCGCTCGACGCGGTCGGCAACACGACGAAAGCGGTGACCAAAGGCTATGCGATCGGTTCTGCCGGACTGGCGGCGCTGGTACTCTTCGCCGATTACACGCACGCGCTCGAAAATTACGGGATGAGCATCAAATTCGATCTCTCCGAACCGATGGTGATCGTCGGCCTCTTCATCGGCGGCTTGATCCCCTACCTCTTCGGCGCGATGGCGATGGAAGCCGTTGGCCGCGCTGCCGGTTCGGTCGTGCTTGAAGTGCGCCGCCAGTTCAAGGAAATCGTCGGCATCATGGAAGGCAAGGCGAAACCCGAATACGGCAAGGCAGTCGATATGCTGACCAAGGCGGCGATCAAGGAAATGATCGTGCCGTCGTTGCTGCCCGTGCTGGTGCCGGTCGTCGTCGGCTTGGCGCTCGGTCCCAAAGCGCTCGGCGGCTTGCTGATGGGCACCATCATCACCGGAATTTTCGTGGCGATCTCGATGACCACCGGCGGCGGCGCCTGGGATAACGCGAAAAAGTACATCGAGGACGGCAACTTCGGCGGCAAAGGCTCCGACGCGCACAAGGCGGCAGTGACCGGCGATACCGTCGGTGATCCGTACAAGGACACCGCCGGCCCGGCCGTCAACCCGCTGATAAAGATCATCAACATCGTCGCGCTGTTGATCGTGCCGTTGTTGCCGCACGGCGGGCATGCGATAAGCCAAACGGAGGAAATTACGACCGCGCCGGTCGTTGTTGCCGTCGTCGAAAAAGCGCAGACGCCGGCAAGCGTTGCGGCGACGGTTGACGCTTCGCCGTTCGTCACGCGGTAAAAATCGCTTATTTAACGGCGCAGAAGAGCTTCTTCTGCGCCGTTATTTTTTGCGCGGCGGCTTATTTCTGGTATGGTATTTCTTTCGTGGCTTTATGCGCATCAACCGTTTTTCTCAAATTACGACGTAAACCGTGTCTGTCATGCCGTTTCTGAAAAACCTTTTCAAGAAAAAAAGTTTGAGCATCCATCAACGGGTTGCCATCCCGGTACTGTGCTATCACGGCTCACAAATCGGGGGAACGGCGTATTCTCAAAACGACCATGCAGCGATGGAAGAAGATTTGCGTTATCTTTTACGCGCGCAATACCGGCTGATCTCGCCTCTTGCTCTGGCGCTCCGTCAGGAAAATGATACGCCTTTGACGGGAAAGCTTGTTTGTATCACGTTCGACGACGGGACGGATTTCGATTATCTGGATCAAGAACATCAAAACGCCGGGTTCGTTAAAAGCTTTCATACCATTTTGAGCCAAAGCCCTTTGCAAAACAATGTTGCCGGAAAATCTCTCCCGAACGCTGCTTCAAGCGTCGGGTTTGTCATTGCTTCCGAAGCTGCGCGTCAAACCATTGATCAAGCTTGCCTTCTCGGAAGAAACCAACTTTGCGACAGTTGGTGGCGCGAATGCGCGCAACAAAGCATCATCGGTATCGGCAACCACAGTTGGGATCACACGCATGAAGCGCTTGACATCGTGCATCAAGCCGACAACATCAAAGGTTCTTTTCACGCCATTAACACTTACCCCGACGCCAATCAACAAATACGCGCCGCGCAGGATTATCTCGATACCATCACCGGCGGTTGTGCCACTCCGTTATTTGCTTATCCTTACGGCCACGCATCGGATTACCTCGTCAACGAGTATTTCCCGAATTACGAAAAAGAGCACCGGCAACTCGCAGCGTTCAGCACCGACGGAAAACCGGTAACGCGAGACAGCAACATCTGGGCGTTGCCTCGTTATGTGTGCGGCCAGCACTGGCACAGTCCTGAAGAATTTAGGAAGCTTTTTTCTGATCTTGGAGATCGCTCATGAGTTTTCTGAAACGTTTTCTGAAAAAACAGCCGTCCGCCGAAACAATTCCTGTAAAAGCAGCGCAGGAAAAACCGGCTGAAGTGATTCCTTATCCTGCCTCACATATCTCGGACATTCTTTGCGTCACGGAAATAGCGAACGCCGAATTCTTTGTCGGCAATCTCTTCCGCCGACGCTTCAATACGCCCTCTTTTCCCGACATGCCGCGCCATTTCGTCGCATTTTACAAAATAGATGAAAAAACCATGCTGCCGGTCGGCTACGTCCATCAAACCCCGTGGGAGAATTGCTACCTGTGCGGCGGACTGGTCATCGACGATCGACGTTACCGTCTTATTCCGGCGGCGCACCGCCGGATCATCCGCGAAGCGGGCGGGATCGCCGAACACTTGCAACGCGAAAGTTTTGCCGCGATCCGCGATGAGAATACTCTGGCGATTTGGGGATTTGTTGGCGACAAACTGGCCGAGCAAGTCGATTTGCGCGTCGGCTTTGTTCACACCGATGTTCCTTATCTGATGGCCGTCTGGTTAAAACCGCTGCCGGAAGAAGAAAAAGCGGCGCTGATTCAGAAGGCCGCCGCGCTGGGAGGATTTTAGAATAAACTTAAAATCCTTGCGGGATCGACTTGTAGCTCTGTGAGTCAAAAATTACAAGCTCGACCTGGTTTTCTTCGGAGAGTTTTTTCAATCTGTCGGCCAAATCCGAAAAATCATCTTTTG
>JAITBX010000214.1 GCA_031283405.1 Burkholderiales bacterium
GTATTCAATCGGGTCTTCGACGGTCATCAAGTTGATGCGGCCGCGCTCTAAACGCGATAACGCCGCATACAGCGTCGTTGTTTTACCGGAGCCGGTCGGCCCTGTCACCAGAAAAATTCCGTGCGGCTCACGAATGATGCGATCGGCGCCGCGCAACAAGCCATCGCTCATGCCGAGCACCGACAAGTCGAGCCGCGCCGCTTCTTTGTCGAGCAAACGCAACACGACGCGCTCGCCGTGTCCGGTCGGCAAAGTCGAAACGCGCACATCGACGCTCTTGCCGCCGAGCCGTAATGTGATTCGCCCATCCTGCGGCAAACGCTTTTCGGCGATGTCGAGACTCGCCATGATTTTGAGCCGCGACACCAGCGCCGCATGCAGCGCGCGCGGCGGCTCGATCACATCGCGCAACACGCCGTCCAAACGAAAACGAACGACCGAGCGCGTTTCATAAGGCTCAAAGTGCAAATCGGACGCTTGCTCGCGCAACGCTTGCAACAGCAACGCGTTAATCATTCGGATCACCGGCGCTTCGGCGCTGTCGTCGAGCAAATCTTCGGTGGCCGGCATCTCCTGTAACAACTGCGAGAGATCGGTGTCGCGCGCCAGTTCTTCGTTCAACGCGCCCGCTTCCGAACCGACATTGTAGGCTTTCGCCAATGCTTCGTTGAAATGTTGCGCATCGGTTTCTTCGATGGTGACCGGTTTGCGATAAACGCGCCGCACTTCCTGCAACGCTTCGACACTCGCGCCCGGACGAACCAGCACAGTCAGCACCGTTTCCGCCTCGCGCCACGGCAAAACGCCCTGCGCTTTGGCGAAGGGGTAAGGAATTTTCGGGATGAGCGGTGTGGGCATGGCGTTGGCTCACCGTCTCTTGTAGGGGCGACCGTCCTCGGTCGCCCGAATCGTTGCGGGCGACCACAGGTCGCCCCTACGCCCCCTCTCCCCTAACCCCTCTCCCACGAGGGAAGAGGGGAAAGAGGCATGCCCCCATCCCAGCCTTCCCTCAAAGGGGGAAGGAGCTTTCAAGAGCGTCCCGAAGGAGAGAGGGGGGAATGAACACATCGAAAGAGAAAGCATCGCGCGGAAAAATTAAAAATAATTGCAAAAATAATCGTTCGCGTTCAGATCACTCAGATCAAGGCGATGCTGCCGCCGGATCGGAATTAAAGTAGGTGCGATCCGGTAAAAACGGTTGCGGTGAAATCAGCATCGCACCGGACGGCAACGGTTCGCCGCGTTTCGGTATCGACGACGGTTTTTCGCTTCCCGGCAACAAGGATTGCGGCAGCAATTCGGGAATCGTCGGGTCGCTCCAGAAGAAAGGTTTCTGCGGCGTCAGATTTTTTTGCTCGCCCATCAGATAGCGATAGCGCTCGGTCGTGTATTCGCGGCTGTCGGCAGCGGAGCGAACGATGGTTGGTTTCAAAAAGATCATCAGGTTGCTTTTCTGATGGCTGCGCGAATCGTAGCGGAACAAGCGGCCAAGCAGGGGAATATCGCCAAGTATCGGCACACTGTCGGCGCCGTCGTCCATCCGATCTTCAATCAAACCTCCGAGAACGATAATCTGCGTATCGTCAACCGACACCGCCGAATCGATGAAACGTTTCGAGATCACCGGTCCCGATAAATCTGTGCCCATCACTCGAGAGACTTCCTGATAAATGTTCAGGCGCACCATGCCGTTTTCAGTGATCTGCGGCTTGATCCGCAGCAACAGCCCGACATCCTGACGCTGGTAGGTTTGAAACGGGTTGCCTGAATCATTGCCATTGGTCGTCAAATACGATCCGGTCAAAAGCGGCACATTTTGTCCGACCATGATTTGCGCTTCCTGATTGTCGAGCGTCAACAGTGTCGGCGTCGAAAGAATGTTGGCCTTGGTCTGCGATTCCAGCGCGCGCGCAAGAACGCCGAGGTTGAGAAATTCTTTCCCAAAGAGGTTTACTGTTCCGTCGATAAAACCGAGGTTCATCCCTGAAGCAGCAATAGCGGGATTCTGGGAAATATCAAGAATATTCTGACTCAGGCCTCCGGTTCGTCCGCCAAAATTAGTGCCGCCCATCAACCCACTGCCGGATTTGGAGTTCGCTTGCCACTGAATCCCGAACTCCGCCGCCTTGTCGGCTGACATCTCAACGATCAACGCTTCGATGAACACTTGCGCGCGCGGCACGTCGAGTTTTTCGACGACGGTGCGAATCGTGTTATAGACCGGCTCCGGCGCCATCACCACGAGCGAATTGGTAGCGCTGTCGGCTTGTACGGTGATGCCGTTGGCGGAGAAACTCACGCCGGCTTCCTGCGGTTGCGCGAACGGCAACGCTTCAATGTTGGACATCGCGCCGGAAGTGTTGGAGGAAGTATTGGACAGTGACGAATTATTGGAAAGCGAAGTGTTCGTCGATGCGCCTTGATTCGCCGCGCCCGGTTTACTGATTTTCGCGGACGTAGTCGTGCCGGCGCTGTTGCCGGTCAACAATCCTTGCAACGTTTGCGCGACGCTCTGCGCGTCGGCATTTTTCAGATAGATGATGAAGATGTTGCCTTCGGCGCGACCGGGCACGTCGAGCTTTTCAATGAAGTCGCGTATCCGCTCGGCACGCCCCGGATTCTCGCAACGAATCAGCACGCTATTTGAGCGCGGGTCGGCCACCAGCGTGACTTTTTGCATCGCGTCGCTGCCGGGCATTCCGGCAGATGTCGCGCCTTCGACCAGCAGTTTGTTCAACATCGGCACCATGTCGAGCGCCGACGCATTTTTGAGCCGCACCATCAACGGTTCACCGGCGGGCGGCTGATCGAGCGACGCGATGACCCTTTCTAGCCGCTTCATGTTTTCGGCGTAATCGGTAATCACCAATGTGTTGTTGCTCGGAAACGCCAGCACGGAATTGTTCGGCGCGACCAAGGGACGCAGGATGCCCACCATCGGCGTCGCCGATTCGTAGCGCAAAGGTATCACTTTGGTGACCAACTGATCGCTGCTTGTCTTGCCGCTTTTATCGGCGCCGCCGTACAACTTGGCGTCGGTTTCGGGAACGATGCGAGTCACGCCGTTGCCCTCGACGGCGGTCACGCCTTGCAGGCGCAGCGCCGACAGCAGCGTCGGATAAACCAAATCGCGCGAAACCGGCTGCGTCGAAACGATGTTGATCGTGCCTTTGACTTTGGGGTCGATGATGAAATTGCGACCGGTGATTTCGGAGACGGTGCGAACCACCGCTTCGATGTCGGCGTTGACGAAGTTGAGCGTGACTTCATCGCCGCTCTCATGGTTGCCGTTTTGCGCCATCGTTGGGCAAGCAAAGAATAACGCAAACAATAACGCAACCGACGCGGCCATCCGCCCCGACGATGCAACGTGTTCTGTGCCACGCCGCCAACACTCCCCAAAAAGCCGAGCCATATCTGCCGTCATCGTTGAAAATGAAATGCCATCATAGCAGGAATCAGAGATTCAGGTATCAGGAACCTGCTTCCTGCCAGCGCGCCGCTTCCAGCGTGTTGGCCAAGAGCGTCGCTATCGTCATCGGTCCGACGCCGCCCGGCACCGGCGTGATCCACGAAGCGCGACGGCTCACGGCTTCAAAATCCACGTCGCCGCACAGCTTGCTGTCCGCCAGCCGGTTGATGCCGACATCGAGCACGATGGCGCCGGCCTTGATCCACTCGCCCTCGACGAAACGCGGCTTGCCGATACCGGCCACCACAATGTCGGCCTGACCGATCAGCTTCGGTAAATCGTAAGTTTTCGAGTGGCAAACGGTGATCGTGCAGCGCGCCATCAACAGTTCCAGCGCCATCGGACGACCGACGATGTTCGATTGCCCGACGATCACCGCGTGCTTGCCGACCAAATCTTCGCCGGTTTCGCGCAACAAGCGCATGCAGCCGTAAGGCGTGCATGGACGCAAGGTCGGCATCTTGAGCACCAGCCGACCAACGTTGTACGGATGAAAACCGTCAACGTCTTTTTTCGGATCAATGTGCTCGATCACCCGCTCGGCGTTGATCTGCGGCGGCAACGGCAACTGCACGAGGATGCCGTGCACTTCCTTGTTCGCATTCAATTCGTCGATCAGCGCCAACAACGTTTTTTCGGAACAGTCGGCGGGCAAGTCGTAAGAAAACGATTTCATGCCGGTCGCTTCGGTGGTGCGCCGCTTGTTGCGCACATAGACCGCCGACGCCGGATCGTCGCCGACGCAAACCACCGCCAGCCCCGGCTGCGGCAAACCATTCGCGCTGCGCTGCGCCACCGCTTCGCGCACTTCTTCCACCACCTGCGCGGCAATCGCCTTGCCCTCGATGAGCCGTGCTGTTGTTGTATTGTTCATCATTGCTTTACCTTTACTTTGATCATTTTCCAAAACGCTTCCATAGTACTGCCTTGAACCTCTTTTAGTATAACTGCGGAACTCTCGATGAAGCTCCCAAAAAACACCTACGATTAGAGCTAAAACAACAATTG